>NZ_JARTVO010000020.1:0-101809 GCF_029625675.1 Mesorhizobium sp. WSM4884 | reverse complement strand
TCCCAGCCAGCATCTTGAATCTGATTTGCAGACCCTTGGGAATCCCCTTCGATTCAAGCCAAAATCATCCCGCTCTAGACGCTGCCCGCGCCGCCGCCAGCCGGCTGTTCTCGCTTGAATTCCGCTCCGTCTTCCTGAAGACGCTCGGATTGACCTTGCTGGCGCTGGTGGCGCTGTGGCTCGGCATCGAGAGCCTGCTCGAGTGGCTGGCCTGGCCGTGGCTGCAGACATTTGTGCCCGGGCTGCCCGCCTGGGCCGGCTGGCTCAGCGCCATCATCGCCGGCATTGTTCTGGCGGTCGGGATGGCGCTGCTCATCGCGCCGGTGACGGCAATCATTGCCGGCCTGTTCCTCGACGATGTCGCCGAGGTGGTCGAGCGCACCGATTACCCGAACGATCCGCCCGGACGTGCCGTCCCGGCGCTGCACGCGCTTGTGCTGGCAGTCAAATTCTTCGGCGTCGTCATCATCGGCAACATCGTCGCCTTGTTGCTGCTCCTGGTGCCGGGCATCAACATCGCCGCCTTCTTCATCGTCAATGGCTATCTGCTCGGACGCGAGTTCTTCGAATTCGCCGCCATGCGCTTCCGCCCCGAGGCCGAGGCCAAGGCGCTGCGCCGCAAATATGCCGGCACGGTGTTCCTGGCTGGACTGGTTATCGCCGTCTTCCTTGCCATGCCGCTGCTCAACCTTTTGACGCCGCTCTTTGCCGCCGCCATGATGGTGCATCTGCACAAGGCTGTGTCTGCGCGCGAACTGGTCTGACCTATTCGGCACCACCCTCGCGAAACAGCGCCTGCAGCTTGCCGAACGGCATGGCCGCGCGGGTAAAACCGAAAGTGCCGTCCTGCTGGATTTCGCGCGCCGCCGTTTCCAGCATGCCATAGGCGAAGTTCGTCAGCCACGGTCCAAGCGAGATGCGTTTGACGCCGGCCATGGCAAGGTCGGCGACGGTGAAGCCGGGTCGCGCCATGATGTTGACCGGCTTGGTCACCGCCGAACACACGGTCCGCACCGTGTCGACGTCGCCCAGGCCCGGCGCATAGAGCACGTCCGCTCCCGCCTTCTCGAAGGCCTGCAGCCGCTTGATCGTGTCGTCGAGATCGGTCTTGCCCCACAGGAAGTTTTCGGCCCGCGCGGTGAAGACGAAATCGTGCTTGAGCGCCCGGGCGGCCTCGACGGCCGCGGCGACGCGTTCGACGGCATGCGAGAACTCATAGATCGGGTTGTCGGGGTCGCCGGTATGGTCCTCGATGGAGCAGCCGGCAAGGCCGGCGGCCTCGGCCGCGAAGATGGTTTCGGCCGCCTGCTCGGGGCTGTCGCCCTTGCCGCGTTCGAGATCGGCCGAAACCGGCAGCTCGGTCGCCGCCGTTACCTCGCGGCAATGGTGGATCATGGCCTCGAACGTTACGGCGCCGTCAGGCAGGCCGCGCGAGAAGGCGAAACCGGCGCTGGTCGTGGCCAGCGCCTTGAAGCCGAAAGAGGTCAGAAGCTTCGTCGTGCCGACATCCCAGGGGTTGGGCATGACGAAAGTGGAGGCATGCAGATCGCGAAAAATCTTGCCCTTGTCCATGGCGGCTCCTCAATCATGAGAGGGGTTGTAGGGGGAATTTATCGCGGCCCGCCGGCCCGGGCAAACGAATGCGGTTGGTTCAGAAGCGTTCGGCGTTCTCTGCTGCCAATTTCTCGAAGGCGTCTGAATCCTTCACATAACGCGACTTGGCCTTGTCCCAACGATAGGTGACCGAGATGTCGCGCGAGGCGGCTTCGGCCGGCGGCTCCTCGCAGTTTTCGCCGCTCGGCACGGTGGCATCGGTCACCGTTGCCTTGATCGCCGCGTAGGGCTTTTCGTCACCGGACGCCTGGAAGGACAGGTCCTGCGTGCGCTTGTAGGCACAGACATTCTCGTCGAACGTGTCGATTTGATCGATCGGCTCGAAACGGTCGTCACGGACCAGGACCAGGATCGTGCTGACATAACCCTGGTTCGAATTGAAATGCGTGCTCATGGTGATGAGCGCATCGTCGCCGGGGCCGAGCGCGAGCTTGCCGGGATCGCGAAAATAGCTGCTCTGGTCGGTTCCGACATTGACCGCGTCGAGCAGCCTCGGCTTGCCTGAAAGATCGTAGAGCGCCAGCACCGCAAATCCTTCGGCGCTGTCTTGCGCCTGCCCGAGGTCGAAAAGCATGGTCAGCCGCTCCCTGCCGCCGGCCTTGATGGAAAGAACGGCGGCGTTCGGCAGGTTGATGGTCTCGGGCGGCGAGCCGCCCTCGTCGCCGCCAAGGATATGGCGCATCTCGATCGGCGCGCTTCCCTTGTAGAAACCGTCATCGCCGGCGGCGAGATCGGGGACGATCATCCTGGCAAGGTCGAGATAGGTGACGTCCTGATGCCCAGGAATGGCGCTGTTCAGCTCCGGAAAGCTGACGGCTTGCGCGTCCGCCGCCATCCACAGGCACGGCAGCAGCATGCACGCAAGCACGAGACGGGATAATACGGAATTCATGGAAAGCGCCCCTCGAAGGCGCTCACGCTAGAGCAATTCCAGGAAAAGTGTGAAGCGGTTTTCCGTCCGGAATTGCGAAAAAAAGAAGCAATTCCAGGAAAAGTGTGAAGCGGTTTTCCGTTCGGAATTGCGTAAAAAGAAGCAATTCCAGGAAAAGTGTGAAGCGGTTTTCCGTCCGGAATTGCGTAAAAAGAAATAGCTAGAGCAGCTCGGCGTTTCCATGAACGATGAGCTCCTCTGGCACGGATATTTGCGGCGCGCAGCCGGACGCTATCAGGGTATCGGCACCAGTTCCGCCAGTTCGCGCATGTCGTCGAAGAGGATGCCGCCGGCCGCGGCCAGGCCGTCTGGGTCGGAGAATGGATCCGCATGATAGGAGAACACGCGCATGCCGGCGGCAATGCCGGCCTGCGTGCCGGCGACGCTGTCCTCGATGACGATGCAGTCGGCCGGCGCAAAGCCCATCGTCTTGGCGGCATGAAGGAACAGGTCGGGGAACGGCTTGCCGCGTCCGACCATGGTGGAGGAGAACATTGCGTGCTCGAACAGCGGCAAAAGTCCGGTCTGGCCGAGCGTGATATGCATCTTGGAGACCCGCGCCGATGAAGCCACGCAATAGGCTATGTCGGCGGCGCGCACCTTGTCGATGAAGTCGCGGACGTGAGGGACCGCCTCGACGCCATGCGCGAACAGGTCCGGCAGGCCGGCGTTCCAGCGCTCGACGAAATCGGCGCCGAGCCTGACCGCGGTCGCCGCTTCGATCTCTTTCTGCACCGAAACCATGCTGCGGCCGGAAAAGTGCTTGCGGCAATATTCGAATGTGGTTTGAAAACCGGCCTCGGAAAGCCATTCCGCGAGGCGTTTGTTGGCAAGGTTCTCGGTGTCGACCAGAACCCCGTCGCAGTCGAAGATGACCAGCTCTGGAAGGGGCCTGAACATCAGGCCGTGCCGGTCGACCCGAAACCGCCGGCGCCGCGCGCTGTCCCGCCGGCGAGCGCTCGTTCCTCGACGGTGATTTGCGTTACCGCGGCGAACACGATCTGGGCGATGCGCATGCCGCGCGTCACGGCGAAATCCTCGTCGCCGAGGTTGATCAGCAGCACCTTCACCTCGCCGCGATAGTCGCTGTCGACGGTGCCGGGCGTGTTGAGGACGGTCAGGCCATGCTTGAAGGCGAGGCCGGAACGCGGCCGCACCTGGCCTTCCATGCCCTCCGGGATTTCCAGGATCAGCCCGGTTGGCACCAGCGCGCGTTTTCCCGGCAGGATCAGCAGCGGCCGGTCTTCCGGCACCGCGGCGCGCAGGTCCATGCCGGCCGCGCCCGTGCTTTCATAGGCAGGCAACGGCAGGCCTTCGCCGTGCGGAAGCCTGACGAAACCGACGGTGGGGCCGATGACGGAGGAAGGATAGACAGCGGTGCGCATGAGCCCATTCCTATCGTCGCGAATGGCGATTCGGTCAACTCGGCGGCAAGCCTATCAACGGCTTTCTTTGCATGCGGTTCCGCCGGTTTCAGCGCAGCTCCACCGGAACCACCGTCGTCTCCTTGATCTCTTCCATGACGAAGGAAGCCGACACATCCGACAGCGGCACCTTGGCGATAAGCCGCTGGTAGAGCCGGTCATAGGCTTTGACGTCGGCGACGCGGGCGCGCAGCACATAGTCGAGATCGCCCGACATGCGATAGACGCCGGTGATCTCGGCAAAGCCCGTCACCGCCGCCCGGAACCTCTGCAGCCAGTCCGGATCGTGATTGGAGGTTCGGATTAGGATGAACACCGAAAGCCCGAGCCCAAGCTTGTCGGCATCGACCAGCGCCACGCGCCCGGTGATGACGCCGTCCTCCTCCAGCCGCTTGACGCGACGCCAGCAGGCGTTGCGCGACAGCGCCACGCGCTCCGACAGCTGGTCGACGGAAAGCGTGCCGTCGCGCTGCAGCTCCGCCAGCAATCTTCGATCAATTGCATCGGGTTCAAAGGGCATCTTGGGACAAATGTCCCAAAAATGGCTTTAACGCAAGGACAATTTGAGACCTGTGAACCTGCGACCCATGGCAGGCTGCTCGGCATCGGGGCTTATCCCGGCAGGAGGGATCACCATGATGACACGGCTCACGGCGCTCTTCACGTCACACCCGGCCAAGGTGGGCGAGACCTATTTCGGCCACATGGCCTTTGCCGCCTGGTTCTGTTCCCGCCTGTCGATGGCCGCAGGCGCCGCGTTCGTTCACGCTTTCTTGCCATTTCTGTTCGAAACTACCGCGAGCCGAATCGTTCGCGAGCTCTATGAGCGCACGCACAACAGAGGCGCGCATGCGGTGAAGGAGCCGGCGAGGACTCTCATGGACCGCGCCTGATGGATGGTGGAATGCGATGTGCCGGTGGGCGGCCTATCTCGGTGAAGCGGTCTTCCTGGAAGACATCATCACCGCGCCCTGCCACTCGCTGATAGTCCAAAGCCATTGCGCCCAAGAGGCGAAGTCGCCGACCAATGGCGACGGCTTCGGTCTTGCCTGGTATGGCGACCGGCTTGAGCCCGGCCTTTATCGCGACATCCTGCCTGCCTGGTCCGATCCCAACCTGAAGAGCCTATGCCGGCAAATCAAGTCCGGCCTCTTCCTCGCCCATGTCCGTGCATCGACCGGCGGCGCCACCAGCCGCATGAATTGCCATCCCTTCGTCTCCGGGCGCTGGTCGTTCATGCATAACGGCCAGATTGGCGGCTTCGAAAAAATCCGCCGCGCGCTGGAGAATTCGCTCTCCGACGAAGTCTTCGACCAGCGCGAAGGGACGACCGATTCCGAACTCTTTTTTCTCCTGATGATCGACGAGGGTCTGTCCACTGACCCGCATGGCGCGGTGTCGCGCGCCACCTGCCGCGTGCTGGACGCCTCGCGCCGCGCCGGCATCGAGCCGTCCCTGAAACTCACCGCCGCTTTTTCCGACGGGCAGGCGCTCCACGCCGTGCGCTACGCCACCGACGGCCACGCGCCGACGCTCTATACCGGCGCCTTCGCCAGAAGCGCCGGCCGCTGCATCGTCTCGGAACCGTTCGACCGCGAAGGCGGCGAGTGGCGGGCGATCCCGCCGTCAAGCTTCGTCACCATGACAACGGACGGCACCAGCGTTCGGCCGTTTGCGCCTGCGGTCGCCCGATTGGCAATGGCCATGTGATTCCAAAATTCGGCTGCGTTGCGGTACAGCGCCGGCCGCTTCCGGCCCAGCCGGCGCAATTTCGATCAAGCACGGCCATGCTTCCGATGTTGAACTCGGCTTGAAACCGCATCGAAACCCGCCATGTTGATGGCGGTGCCTGGCAGCCGGAGCCTGTCATGGATGTTCCCTTCACCTCCACCGTCGAGCTCGCAGCCGCGATTGCCGAGCGCAAGATCTCGGCAGTCGAGGCGCTCGACGCGCACCTCGCTCAAGTCGATCGGCACAACGAGGCAGTCAACGCCGTCGTCACCCTCGGCCGCGACGAGGCACGTGAGCGCGCCAGGCAGGCCGATGCGGCACTGGCGCACGGCGACACGCCCGGCCCGCTGCATGGTGTGCCGTTCACCTTGAAGGACGCGCACGAGACGGCGGGCATGAGGACCACCGCCGGCTTCCCGCCCTTTGCCGGTTATGTGCCGGGGAGCGACAGTCCCGTCGTCGCCCGGTTGAAAGCCGCCGGCGGCGTGCTCACGGCCAAAACCAATGTCGCCACCATGCTGGGCGACTGGCAATCGGATAATCCGCTGTTCGGCCGCACCAATAATCCATGGGCCCTCGATCGCACGGCGGGCGGCTCCAGCGGCGGTGCTGCTGCAGCCGTGGCTGCGGGCATGACGCCCTTCGAGGTCGGCACCGACATGCAGGATTCCATACGCCTGCCGGCCGCCTTTTGCGGCGTCTATGGCCTGAAGCCGACCGAGCACCGCGTTTCGCTGGAGGGTGCCTTTCCCGATCCGGGCGGCGTTCCGCGCAGCGTCCGCTTGATGTCCTGTGTTGGGCCGATTGCCCGCAATCTTGAGGACCTGGCGCTGATCTATCGGATCATTGCCGGACCCGACGGAGCCGACACCGATCTGGCGCCGGTGCCGGTCGATCCGGTGCCGAAGCTTGAGCTGAAATCGCTGCGCATAGCCTTTGCCAGCACCTTCCCCGGCTTTCCGGCGGCGGCGGAGATCGGCGCCGCAGTCGAAAGACTGGCTGCCGGGCTCGCGTCCGCCGGTGCACGCGTCGAGGAAGCAAGTCTGCCGAAGCTCGACCTGCATGACGATCTCGCCGAGAGCGGCAAGCTGATCGGCATGATGCTGGAGGCTGCGCAACCGGAACCGCCGGCAGAGCCGACCCCGGTATCACAGTGGTTCGCCGCGCTAGCCCGCCGCGACCGGTCGATCCTTGCCTGGGAACGTTTCTTCGAAAGCTGCGACGCCTTGCTTTGTCCGGCCGCAATGACCACGGCCTTTGCGCACTGCAAGCCGGGCAGCCCGCTTGAGGTCGACGGCAAGGACGAGAACTACTGGATGCTGCCGGCCTATGGTGCGATCTTCAACTATTCAGGCCACCCGGCACTCGCAGTCCCTTGCGGACAGGACGGCAATGGCTTGCCCATCGGTCTGCAGCTCGTCGGCAAGCGCTGGTCGGAAGCGCGCCTGCTCGGCATTGCCTCGGCGATCGCGCCGCTCACCGGCGGTTTTCGCAGGCCGCCGGGCTACTGAGCGAAGCGCGACAGCGCATAGGGCGCGAGCAGCGCATCGCGCTCGCCGTCGAGGATTTCGCGGGCGGCGAAGAGGCCGACCGCCGGCGCCAGCGTGATGCCGGAATGGGTGACGGCGATGTAGACGCCGCCGACGCCGTCGGCGCGGCTGACGATCGGAAAGCCGTCGGCCGGGGTGGGGCGGTAGCCGACTGTGTGGAAATCGAGCTCCAGCCCGTCAGCACCGCGCAGCATGGCTTTCGTCGCTTCGAAAAGCTCGCGCGCGGTGGCTTCCGGATTCTCACCCGGATCGCCGCCGCCGAAATCCGAGCCGGCGATGATGCGTCCCTCGGCCGTCTGGCGCATATGCAGCGTCTCGGCCAGCACCAGCCCGTTGAGCAATTTCTTGTAAGGGCGCGAATGGACGATCAGGCCCGGCGGCGTCTCGATCGGCAGCTTTATGCCGGCCGTTGCTGCAATAGCCAGCGCGCCGGCGCCCGCGGCGACCACCACTTCGTCGGCGGTGATGGTTTCGCTCGAAACGACGACGCCGGTGACTTTGCTGCCGGACAGCGCCAGCGTTTGGACGGTCCCGGTGACGATCCGGGCGCCGCGCCGCTCGGCATCCGCCAGCAGCGCCCTTGTAGTGGTCACCGGCTCGGCCACGCCTTCCTCGGCAACGTAGAGGGCGAAATCGGGAAGCTCAGCTAGATTGGGCTCGATGCGCGCCGCCTGGTCGCGGCCGACCCGCTCGATGCCGTAGCCCCAGGACGAATGCTCGGCTGCATAGGCTTCGAGCCTGTCCGCCGGCAGGTCCCAGCACAGGCCGCCGCACCAGGCGAGCGGAATAGCCGGCACATCTCCCGCCAGCCGCGTCCACTCGGCCATGGCGCGGGTGCGCAGGCGGAAATAGGTCTCGGGGTTGCCCCAGCTTGCATTGATCCAGGCGAAGGAATTCGGCGTTGCCACACCGCCCGCGCCGCTGTCCGAGATCACGGTCACCCGCACGCCGGCTTTTGCCAGATGCCAGCCGATAGAGGCGCCGACGATGCCGGCGCCGATGACGATGACTTGTTTGGCCACGATATCTTCCTCTCCTCGGCGCCACGTTCCGGACCTCTCCAACTGCCATTTGCCGCAGTCCTTGCCAATGCAAAAATTTCGTCACTTGACATCAATACGTACGTACGTATTATTTCGCCATGGCTAGACAATCGCTTCGCGAAAACCTTCTCGATGCCGGTTTCCGGACAATCTGGAACTCCGGTTACACCGCAGCCGGCGTCCGCGACATCGTTACCGCAGCCGGCGCCAGACCTGGTTCTTTCACCAACCATTTTGCCTCCAAGGAGGAGTTTGCCGGCGAGGTGCTGGAGCGCTACTTCGGCTATGTCAGCGGGCTGGTCGAAAAGGCGCTGGCACGCGACGGCACGCCGCCCGCCGGCAGGCTCCGCCGCTATCTCGATATCATCACCTCGAAGCTCGAAGCGCATGAATGGGCGCGCGGCTGCATGATCGGCAATCTCAGCCTCGAGACGGCAGTTCACAGCGAGCCGCTCAGGCTGCGGCTGGTCGACATTTTCGAGCGTTGGCGCAAGCCTTTCGCCGAATGCATCGCCGAAGGCCAGGCTGCCGGCGACATCACCGATGCCTTTGAAGCCGAGGACCTTGCCGACTTCTTCTTGAGCTCCTGGCAGGGCGCCATGCTGCGCATGAAGGTCGAGCGCAATCCGGAGCCGCTCGAGCGGTTCAAGAACATCATCTTCAGCACCGTGTTTGGGAAGGAGACAGCGTGATGAATTCGAAGATCGACGGACAGCAGAGCAGCGGCACCGCTTTACGGCGTTCACAGGTTGCCGTGCTCGATTCCACCATGTCCTGGCTGGAGGCCGGCGCGACCGGTCCGGCCGTGCTGTTCCTCCACGGCAACCCGACTTCCTCCTACATATGGCGCAACATCATTCCGCATGTCGCGCCATTCGGCCGCTGCATCGCGCCGGACCTGATCGGCTATGGTCAGTCGGGCAAGCCCGAAATCGACTATCGCTTCTTTGATCACGTTCGCTACCTCGATGCCTTCCTTGAGACGCTCGACATCAAGGATCTGGTGATCATCGCCCAGGATTGGGGCACCGCACTTGCATTCCATCTCGCGGCACGGCGCCCGCAACGCGTGTTGGGTCTGGCCTTCATGGAATTCATCCGGCCCTTCGAGCGCTGGGAGGATTTTCACCAGCGCCCGCAGGCGCGCGAGCTGTTCAAGGCGCTGCGCACGCCGGGCGTCGGCGAAAAACTGGTGCTGGAGGACAATGTGTTCGTCGAAAAGGTGCTTCCAGCTTCTGTGTTGCGGCCGATGGGCGAGGAGGAGATGGCGGCCTACCGCGCACCGTTCTTGACAGCCCAGTCGCGCAAGCCGGTGCTACGCCTGCCAAGGGAGTTGCCGATCGAGGGCGAGCCCGCCGATGTTGCCGCCATCAGCGAGCACGACCACCGGGCGCTGCGGCTTTCCTCCTATCCGAAACTGCTGTTCGCGGGCGATCCCGGCGCCCTGATCTCGCCGCAGGCGGCACAGGACTTCGCCGCGGGACTGAAGAACTGCCGGTTCATCAATTTAGGCCCAGGCGCCCACTACCTGCAGGAAGACCACCCGGATGCCATCGGTGCAGCCATCGCCGGCTGGCTGGCGGAGATCGCGGGAGCAGAAAGCATGGCCGAACTGGCCTGAACCGGGGCAAGGCCCGACGTGTTTTCCGCCGATGTCGACAGGCCGGCTTGGCGCTGGTAGAAGCGCCGCCTGTCACACGGAACGCATGGAAGAAATGCCCGAGACCATTCCCGAAGAGGTATCGCGCCGCCGCACCTTCGCGATCATCGCCCACCCCGACGCCGGCAAGACCACGCTCACCGAGAAGCTGCTTCTGTTCGGTGGCGCCATTCAGCTTGCCGGCGAGGTCAAGGCCAAGAAGGACCGCATCCAGACCCGGTCGGACTGGATGAAGATCGAGCGCGAGCGCGGCATCTCGGTCGTCACCTCGGTGATGACTTTCGAGTATGGCGACAACGTTTTCAACCTGCTCGACACACCCGGCCACGAGGATTTCGCCGACGACACCTACCGCACGCTGTCGGCGGTGGACTCGGCGGTCATGGTCATCGACGCCGCCAAGGGCATCGAGCCGCGCACGCTGAAGCTGTTCGAGGTCTGCCGGCTGCGCGATATCCCGATCATCACCTTCGTCAATAAGATGGATCGCGAGAGCCGCGATCCCTTCGAGATACTCGACGAAATCGAGCAGAAGCTGGCGCTGGACACCGCACCCATCACCTGGCCGATCGGTCGCGGCAAGACTTTTTGCGGCACCTATCATCTGGCGCAGAATGCCATACGCCGGAGCGATGACGAGAAGGAGCGCACGCCGGTCCACGGTCCGGATTCCAACCGTGTCGCCGGACTACTGCCCGAAAACGAGCGCAACGACTTCATCGAGGAGCTGGAGCTCGCGCGGGAAGCTTGCCGACCGCTCGATATCGATGCATTCCGCGAAGGCCATCTGACGCCGGTCTATTTCGGCTCGGCGCTGCGCAATTTCGGCGTGCGCGATCTCATCGAGGCGCTCGGCGCCTTCGGGCCGCCGCCGCGCGCGCAGGAAGCCGATGAACGAACGGTCGAGGCGACCGAGGAGAAGATGACCTCCTTCGTCTTCAAGATCCAGGCCAACATGGACCCCAACCACCGCGACCGCATCGCCTTCGTCCGCGTCTGCTCGGGCAAGCTCGAGCGCGGCATGAAGGCCAGGCTGGTGCGCACCGGCAAGCCGATGAGCCTGTCGGCGCCGCAGTTCTTCTTCGCCCGCACCCGCGTCACCGCCGACGAAGCCTTCGCCGGCGACGTCGTCGGCATTCCCAACCACGGCACGCTGCGCATCGGCGATACGCTGACCGAGGGCGAGGAGATCCTGTTCCGCGGCGTGCCGAACTTCGCGCCGGAAATCCTGCGCCGGGTGCGCCTCGGCGACGCCATGAAGGCCAAGAAGCTGAAGGAAGCGCTGCACCAGATGGCCGAGGAAGGCGTCGTGCAGCTTTTCTCGCCGGAGGACGGCTCGCCGGCGATCGTCGGCGTCGTCGGCGCACTGCAGCTCGACGTGTTGAAGGAGCGGCTGAACATCGAATACACGCTGCCCGTCGATTTCGAGATGTCGCGCTTTTCCGTCTGTCGCTGGATTTCGGCCGACGACAAGGCGGACGTGCAGCGCTTCATCGAAGCGCATCGCGGCGACATTGCCCGCGACCTCGACAACGATCCGGTGTTCCTCGCCCAGCACGCGTTTTCGCTGAACTACGAGGCTGAGCGCTGGAAAGCGATCCGCTTCACCGCCGTCAAGGATTACCAGGTCCGCGACAAGGCGGCGTAGCGCTGTTTTCCCTTCCCCCTTGTGGGGGAAGGTGGCCTCGCGAAGCGAGGTCGGATGAGGGGTGTTCCAGGGAAAGCAAACGTCTCACTCCGCTGGAGCACCCCTCATCCGTCTCGGCGCTGGCGCGCCGATCCACCTTCTCCCACAAGGGGAGAAGGGGAAAGTCGCTCTCACCCCTTCGCCGCTTCCTCGATCTTGGCGATGTCGATCTTGCCCATCTGCATCATCGCCGACATGACGCGACCGGCCTTGGCCCTGTCCGGGTCCTGAAGCAGGCGCGGCAACTGCTCCGGCACGACCTGCCAGGAGACACCGAACTTGTCCTTCAGCCAGCTGCACGGGCCGGCCTCGCCGCCCTCGGTGAGCCTCTCCCAGAAATAGTCGACCTCTTCCTGCGTCTTGCAGTCGATCGACTGCGACATCGCCTCGTTGAACTTGAAGTTGGGGCCGCCATTGAGCGCCTGGAACGGCACGCCGTCGAGTTCGAATGAAGTCATCAGCACTTTGCCCTCATCGGCGTGACCCTTGGGCCAACGCAAAACGCTCAGCACCTTCGAATTCTTGAAGATGGAGATGTAGTAATTCATCGCCTCCTCCGCCTGGCCGTCGAACCATAGGCAGGTGGTGATCTTTTGCATGGGTCTGCTCCTCGGACTGTTCAGGTTGGTTCCATCTTCAACGGCCCGTTGTCGATCTGGTGGTGTTTCCGCGCCGTCTGCCTCAAGGACGGACGGGGAAAGTGCGATCCGACAGCGATTTTCAAATTTTCCCGAAGAATCGTGGCGCAGCGCAAAACTGTGGCAAGGCCGGACCTTGGTCGCTATAACCGGCGCCGACTAAGATACAGTGTCGTCGCGCCATGCTCAGCGCGGCCAGCCAGCAAGGACAATCCGATGCCTGCCTATCGCTCCCGCACCACCACCCATGGCCGCAACATGGCCGGCGCCCGCGGCCTGTGGCGCGCCACAGGCATGAAGGATTCGGATTTCGGCAAGCCGATCATCGCGGTGGTCAATTCCTTCACCCAGTTCGTGCCGGGTCACGTGCATCTGAAGGATCTCGGCCAGCTTGTCGCCCGCGAGATCGAGAAGGCCAGCGGCGTCGCCAAGGAGTTCAACACCATCGCCGTCGACGACGGCATCGCCATGGGCCACGACGGCATGCTCTATTCGCTGCCGTCGCGCGAGCTGATCGCCGATTCCGTCGAATACATGGTCAACGCGCATTGCGCCGACGCCATGGTCTGCATCTCCAATTGCGACAAGATCACGCCCGGCATGCTGATGGCCTCGTTGCGCCTCAACATCCCCACCGTCTTCGTCTCAGGCGGGCCGATGGAAGCCGGCAAGGTGGTTCTGGCCGGCAAGGCTCAGGCGCTCGACCTCGTCGATGCCATGGTTGCCGCCGCCGACGACCGCATTTCGGACGAGGACGTCAAGGTCATCGAGCGCTCGGCCTGCCCGACCTGCGGCTCGTGCTCCGGCATGTTCACCGCGAACTCGATGAACTGCCTGACCGAGGCGCTCGGCCTCTCGCTGCCCGGCAACGGCTCGACCTTGGCCACCCATGCCGACCGCAAACGCCTGTTCGTCGAGGCCGGCCATCTGATCGTCGATCTCGCGCAGCGCTACTACGAGCAGGACGACGAGACGGCACTGCCGCGCAGCATTGCCTCCAAGGGTGCCTTCGAGAACGCCATGGCGCTCGACATCGCCATGGGCGGCTCGACCAACACGGTTCTGCACATCCTTGCCGCCGCGCACGAGGGCGAGGTCGACTTCACCATGGAGGACATCGACCGGCTGTCGCGCAAAGTGCCGGTGCTGTGCAAGGTCGCGCCGGCCAAGGCCGACGTGCACATGGAGGATGTCCACCGCGCGGGTGGCATCATGGCCATTCTCGGCCAGCTCGACCAGGCCGAGCTGATCAACCGCGATCTGCCGACCGTCCACTCGGCCACGCTCGGCGAGGCGCTCGATCATTGGGACATCGCCCGCACCTCCGCCGCGAATGTGCGCGAGTTCTTCCGCGCCGCGCCCGGCGGCGTGCCGACGCAGGTCGCCTTCAGCCAGGACCGCCGCTGGGATGATCTCGACATGAACCGCGAGACGGGCGTCATCCGCTCGGCCAAGACGCCTTTCTCGAAGGACGGCGGCCTCGCCGTGCTGAAAGGCAATCTGGCGCTCGACGGCTGCATCGTGAAGACCGCCGGCGTCGACGAGTCGATCCTGAAATTCACCGGCCCCGCGCGGGTGTTCGAGAGTCAGGACGCGAGCGTCAAGGCGATCCTCGGCAACGAGATCAAGGCGGGCGACATCGTCGTCATCCGCTATGAAGGGCCGCGCGGCGGCCCCGGCATGCAGGAGATGCTCTATCCGACCAGCTATCTGAAGTCGAAGGGCCTCGGCAAGGCCTGCGCGCTGATCACCGACGGCCGCTTCTCCGGCGGCACGTCGGGTCTGTCGATCGGCCATGTCTCGCCCGAAGCCGCCGAAGGCGGGCTGATCGGCCTGGTCGAGGAAGGCGACACGATCGAGATCGACATACCGAACCGCAAGATCCATCTCGCCGTCGGCGAAGCCGAGCTCGAGGCGCGCCGCGCGGCGATGGCGGCAAAGGGCGCGGATGCCTGGAAGCCGACGGAAAAGCGCAAGCGCAAGGTGACGACGGCGCTGCGCGCCTACGCCGCCTACGCCACCAGCGCCGACAAAGGCGCGGTAAGGAAAGTGCCGGAGTAAGGCAGGCTCCCCTTCCCCTTGTGGGAGAAGGTGGATCGGCGCGTAGCGCCGAGACGGATGAGGGGTGTTCCAGCTTGGCGATGCGCTTGAAATTGCCGCCGCCTCACTCCGTCCAACACCCCTCATCCGTCGCCTTCGGCGACACCTTCTCCCACAAGGGGAGAAGGAAGAGGCGCCCTAAGGCATCAACTGATATTCATAGAGCTTTTGATAGAGCCCGCCCTGCTTGAGCAGGGTCTTGTGCTCACCGCTCTCCATCACCTTGCCGTCTTCCAGCACAACGATCGTGTCGGACTGATGCACCGTCGACAGCCGGTGCGCGATGACGATCGTCGTGCGTCCGGCGGTGAGCTGCTGCAGCGCGTCGCGGAACAGCGCTTCCGACTCGGCGTCGAGCGCGCTGGTAGCCTCGTCGAGCAGCAGGATCTCGGCGTTGCGCAGCATGGCGCGCGCGATCGAGATGCGCTGGCGCTGGCCGCCCGAAAGCAGCGAGCCGTTCTCGCCGACCTCCGTCTCGTAGCCCTTGGCCATGGCGCTGATGAAATCGTGCGCGTTGGCGGCCTTGGCTGCGGCGATGACCTCTTCGTCGGTCGCATCCTGACGCCCAAGGCGGATATTGTGCATGATCGTACCGGCAAACAGGAACGTGTCCTGGCTGACATAGGCGATCTTTTCCCTGAGCGAGCCGAGTGTGGCGTAGGAGATATCCTGGCCGTCGAACGTCACCTTGCCACTCTGCGGGTCGTACATGCGCATGATAAGGTTGAGAATCGTCGACTTGCCGCTGCCCGAAGGCCCGACCAGCGCCGTCATCTTGCCGGCTGCCAGCGTCAGGTTGAAGCCTTCGAACACCGGCGGGCTTTCGGGATAGGCGAAGCTGACATTGTCGAAGCGGATTTCGCCCGGGCCTGGCTGCAGCGGCCTGGCGTCGGGCTTTTCGGTGAGCGTCAGCGGCCGGTCGGCCAGCTGGAACATCATGCGCACGCCGACGATGCCGGTCTCCAGCGAAATGCGCACGCGCGCCAGGCGTTTTGCCGGCTCATAAGCGAGCAGCAGCGCTGCGATGAAGGCCATGATGTTGCCCGGCATCTGGCCGCCCTCCAGAACCAGGAAGCCGCTGACCAGCACGGCGCCGGCGATCGCTAGCCCGGCAAGCGTTTCCATCACCGGGCTGGTGGCCGCTTCGAGCGTGGCGATGTTGTTGGCGCGGTTCTGCACGTCCGACACCGCCTTGTACATGCGCTTGCGCATCGCGCCTTCGAGATTGAAGGATTTGACGACGCGCACGCCGATCGCCGTTTCCTGCATCACATGCACGATCTGGCCGAGCGAGCGGAACTCCATCTGGGCGATCTTGCGCACGCGCTTCAGAATGCGGTTGACGCCGTAGATCGCCACCGGTCCGACGACGAAGCAGATCAGCGACAGCGCCGGCTGCTGCCAGACCATGACCAGCACCAGCACGATCAGCGTCACCAGGTCGCGCACATAGGACGTGACGACGAGGTCGAGCACGCTGCGCGCCGCCTGGGCATTGTTGGTCATGCGGGTGATCAGGTCGGACGACGAGGTCGAATGGTAGAATTCGATGCCTTGCGCCAGGATCCGGTCATAGATCTTGCGCTGCCGGTCGGCGATGATGGCGTTGCCGACCCGGCTCATGAAATAGGCCTGGACGAAATTGGCCACGCCCTTGAGCAGGAAGATGACCGCGACCCCGCCCGCAATCAGGTTGATGCGGTCGATCCGCTTGTAGATCACGAATTCGTTGGTGATCTCGCGCAAGATCCAGGCGCTGGCGCCCGTCATGGCGGCCACGACCAGCATCGACACTATGGCCGCGCCATAGCCGAATTTGTGCTCCCGGAAGGATTCCCTCACCAGCCTCGCGACGAGGCGCTGGTTCTCCGTCGAGCGGAAGAAGCGAAACAAACGGCTTATCCCATGTGAATTTCGGATTCGCCACGAAGGCGAGAGGCGGCTTATAGAGCGAGTTGTCGCCGGAGGAAACCTTTCGCCGACGGGGAAGAAAAGGCTGCGGCAGGCCGTCCTTTCGGCCACGGTAGCTACTGATTCTACAAAGGGATGACGAAAGATGGATTTCGACCTCATCGTGCGCGGCGGCGCGCTGCCGGACGGCAGGATTGCCGATATCGGCATCGCCGGCGAGACTATTCGGGCGATCGAGGCGGAACTGCCGGGCTCGGCCCGCAGCGAAGTCGACGCGCGCGGCAATCTCGTCTCGCCGTCCTTCGTCGATCCGCATTTCCACATGGACGCCACGCTGTCATACGGCATCCCGCGCATCAATGCCTCGGGCACGCTGCTCGAAGGCATCGCGCTCTGGGGCGAACTGAGGCCGCTTTTGACGCATGAGGCCGTGCGCGACCGCGCGCTCGCCTATTGCGACTGGGCCGTCTCGATGGGCCTGCTCGCCATCCGCAGCCATGTCGACGTCTGCGACGACCGGCTGCTTGCGGTCGAGGCGCTGCTCGACGTCAAGAAGACGGTCGCGCCCTATATCGACCTGCAACTGGTCGCCTTTCCGCAGGACGGTCTCTACCGCTCGCCGACGGCGCGCGAAAACACCATCCGAGCGCTGGACATGGGCGTCGACATCGTCGGCGGCATCCCGCATTTCGAGCGCACCATGGCCGACGGCACGCGCTCGGTGACGGAGCTTTGCGAGATCGCCGCCAAGCGCGGCCTGATGGTCGACATGCATTGCGATGAGACCGACGATCCGCTGTCGCGCCATATCGAGCAGCTTGCCTATGAAACGCAGCGCCTCGGCCTGCAGGGCAGGGTAGCCGGCTCGCATCTCACCTCCATGCATTCCATGGACAACTACTACGTCTCGAAGCTCCTGCCGCTGATTGCCGAAGCCGGTGTCTCGGCCATCCCCAATCCGCTGATCAACATCATGCTGCAGGGGCGCCACGACACCTTCCCGAAGCGGCGCGGTCTGACCCGGGTGAAGGAAATGCTGGCGCTCGGCATCCGCGTCGGCTGGGGCCAGGATTGCGTGCTCGATCCGTGGTACTCGCTGGGCACCGCCGACATGCTCGACGTCGCCTTCATGGGGCTCCACGTCGCCCAGATGTCGAGCCCGGCCGACATGGCGCGCTGCTTCGACATGGTCACCAACGTCAACGCCGCCATCATGGGCCTCGACCATCTCGGGCTTGCGGTCGGCAAGCGGGCCAGTCTGGTCGTGCTCGACGCCGGCAACCCGATCGAGGCCGTGCGCCTGCGTCCCGAGCGCCTCTTCGTCATCGCCAGGGGCAAGGTGGTTGCCGAGCGGACGAAGCAGGAGACCAGGCTGTCGATCGCCGGCCGGCCGGCACAGGTGAACCGGCGGCATAAAACGGCGTAGGTCCCCGGGTCTCCGTTTGACTGGTCGCGTGCGCGGACGGACGACGCTTCGGCCGGCGTCGATCCCCCTGGTCCTACGAATTTCGCTCGTCAAACCGGTCGCTTGCGGCTAGGGAGCCGCATGGCTCAGACCATCGCCCGCAATTTCACGATCCGCAACGTCCTGCTCGCCGGCATCCTTTTGATGCTGGCCGGCGACTTCATGTTCGCGTTGAACGATGCGATGGGCAAATGGCTGGTCGCCTCCTTCTCCGTTGGCCAGGTCGTGCTGATCCGCTCCATAGGCGCCTTCTTCGTGCTCGGCCCGATGATCGCCAACCAGGGCGCGGGCAAGCTGTTCCAGATGGAAAGGCCGCTGCTGCAACTGCTGCGCGTCGTGGCGACCACCCTCGACACCGGGCTCTTTTACGCCGCCGTCGTCTACCTGCCGCTCGCCGACGTGATGAGCTTCTACATGGCCGGGCCGATCTATGTCGCCGCACTCTCGCATCTCCTGCTCGGCGAGAAGGTCGGCTGGCGGCGCTGGCTGGCGATCCTGGTCGGCTTCTGCGGCGTGCTGATCATCCTGAAACCCTCATCGGCGGCGTTCTCGCTGTCGTCCACCTATGCCCTGATCGGCAGCATCGCCTTCGGTTTTGTCATCATCCTCGGCCGGCGTTTGCGCGGAACGAGTGACACCACGTTGGTCACCTGGCAGACCATCGGCACGCTGATTGTCGGCGGGGCGTTCACTATCGGCGCTTGGCGCGCGCCGGCCGCGCTCGATTTCGGCGCCATGCTTCTGCTCGGGGTCGTCTCCTGCGCCGCCCATCTGATGATCACCAGGGCGCTGAAGCTGGCGCCGGCCTCGACGCTGGCGCCGCTGCATTACAGCCTGCTTTTGTGGGCGATCGTCTTCGGCCTGGTTTTCTTCGGCGATATGCCGAGCCCGCGTATCCTGGCCGGCTCTGCGGTTGTCGTGCTCGCCGGCATCTTCATCTTCCATCGTCAGAAGGTGGTGGAAACCGTCGTTCCGCCGGAGAATGTGCCGAAGGGCGTGAACTAACCGCAGGGCTTTCCGCTGCTCAGCCGGCCCGCACAGCTGCAAGGTGCCGTGAAAACTCAGTCATCTCCATCAGCGCCTTGCAGCGGGCGAAGCGACCGTCGGCATAGGCGCGGAAATCGTCGACCGGATTGTCGTTGGCGAGCTGGATCAGCCCCCAAAGCGTCCAGAGCAGGTCGCACATCGCCTTGTGGATGACGACGCGGCCGCGCTCGGCCGGCCTCGCTTCGCCACCGAAATAGGCGCGCATCAGCTCCTCGTCCTGGGCGGCGTCGAACTTGCCTTCGACTGAAAGGTCGCCGAGGTCCCACAATGGATCGTTCATGCCGGAATATTCCCAGTCGACGATCCACATCCGCACGCCCGTATCGAGGAAGTTTTCGCAGAGCGGGTCGCAATGGCAGGCGGCGAGCTGGATCGGATGAGCGGCGAGCGCTTCGCGCACCACCTCGGCTTCGCGCACCACGTCGTGATAGCCGGGCGGCAGAGCGACGTCCTTGGTCGAGAGCACTTTCAGATAGTCGTCGATCATCGCGAACAGCTCGAAGCGAAAGGGAAAAACCGCGCCCGACGCATGCAGCTTTCGGAAGGCTTCGCCGGCCCGCGCCGGACTGCCGGGCCTTGCTTTGAACTTCTCGGGCGACATCGTCTCGGCGCCGGCGATGAAGCGCGTCGCCATTACGCCCGAAGCAGGATCGGCATAAAGCACCTCGGGGCTGACGCCGGCCTTCGCCGCCTCGCGCGCCGCCACCGCCTCGTTGGCGCGGTTGATATATTCCTGCGTGCCCTTGCCGGGAATGCGCAGGCAGACCTCGCCGGCCCTGTAGACACGGTTGGTAAGGCCGCCCAGCCGCTCCAGCGGACCGTCATAGCCGGCCAGCATCGGAATGGCGGCCAGCGCCGAGCGCGCCTCGTCCATCGTCATCCCCCTTTACCATCACGCCATGTTTTGCGGCGGAACGGTTCCACAGTTTTTGCCGCTTGGCTACCATGGGAGACGCGAATCGACGGCGGGAGCGGCAATGGCGGACGGCAAGCACAACAACGCGCTGGGCGCCGCCTACGCGGCGACGCGGCCGGAGGAAGTGGCGGCGATCTACGACAGCTGGTCCGAGACCTATGACGCGGACATGTCGGCCGCCGGCTATCGCCATCCGACGATCTGCCTGGCGCTGCTTGCCCGTCATCTGCCGCGCGGCGCCGAACCTTTGCTCGACGCCGGCGCCGGCACCGGCCTGATCGGCGAATGGCTCGCCATCACCGGCTACCCACAGGTCGAAGCGCTCGACATCTCGCAAGGCATGCTGGACAAGGCTGCGGCGAAGGGCGTCTACGCGGCCCTGCATTGTCTGGCGCTTGGCGGGCCTTTGCCATTCAGCGACGGCGTCTATGCCGGCATCGTTTCTGCCGGCGTCTTCACCTCGGGCCATGTCGGGATCGAAGGCCTGGACGAACTGATCCGCATCTGCCGTCCGGGCGGCATTATCGTGCTGACGGTCAAGAACACGCTCTGGCATGCCGGCTTTGCGGAGCGTATCGCCAAGCTGGAAGCGCAGGGTGCGATAACCCGCGTCGAGGAGACACGGCCTTACGCCTCGATGCCGGGCGAGGCCGATACGGTGCCAAGCAGGGGCCTGGTGCTGCGCGTTGGCTGACCGCGGCCCTGGCTCAGGCCTTTATCTTCTCTCCCGCCGGATCGTACATCGGCTCGACATGGATCCTTGCCGGCGTGCGCTCCATCGCCACCACCAGCTCGTAGTCTCCGGAGGCCAGGAAATCATCGCTGACGCCGTCGGCATTGCGCACATAGCCGTAGCCGATGTTCTTGGCCAGCGTGTAGCCGTAGCCGCCGCTGGTGAGATAGCCGACCGGCTTGCCATCGCGCAGGATCGTCTCGCGCCCGAGCAGCACGATTTCGGGATCGTCCACCGTGAAGCCGGCAAGGCGTTTTGTCAGCGGCTTGCCGGCCGACGTGTCCAGCGCCCGCCGCCCGACGAAGTCGGTGTTCTTCCTGAGCTTCACCGCCCAGCCGAGGCCCGCTTCCAGCGGCGTGTCGTTCGGCGTGATGTCGGAACCCCAGGCGCGATAGCCCTTTTCCAGCCTAAGCGATTCCAGCGCCCGGTAGCCGACCGGCCGGATGCTGTGCTTCTTTCCGGCCGCCATAAGCGCGTCGAAAATCTCGCCCGTGGCGGCGATCGGCACATGCAGCTCCCAGCCAAGCTCGCCGACATAGGTCACGCGCAGCGCCCGCACGTCGTGGCCGGCAATTTTGATCTCACGCGCGTGGCCGAAGGGGAAGGCGGCGTTGGCGACATCCGCATCAGTCACCGCCGACAGCACGTCGCGAGCACGCGGTCCCATCAGCGATAGCGTGCCGAAATCCTCGGTGACGTCTTTCAGCGTCGCATCGAGTCCCTGGCCGATATGGTCGCCGATCCATGAAAAATCATGCGTGCGGAAGCCGGTGCCGGTGACGATGTAGAACCTGTCTTCGCCGAGCCTCGCCACGGTGAGATCAGCCTCGATGCCGCCGCGCGTGTTGAGAAGCTGCGTGTAGGTCAGCCGTCCCACCGGCTTGTTGACGTCGTTGGCGCAGATCCAGTCGAGCGCCTTCAGCGCATCGGCGCCGGTCATCTCGTATTTTGCGAAGGAGGACTGGTCGAATATGCCGACTTTTTCGCGCACGTGGCGATGTTCCTCACCCACCGGCCCGAACCAGTTTTGCCGATCCATGGAGTAAATATCTTCGGGCTCAACGCTATCGGGCGCGAACCAGTTCGGCCGCTCCCAGCCGAGCTTGGAGCCGAACACCGCGCGATGCGTCTTCAGCCGCTCGTAGAGCGGCGAGACGATGCGTGGGCGGCCGGACAGATATTCCTCATGCGGGAAGCCGATCGTGTAGTGCTTGCCATAGGCTTCGAGCGTGCGGTCGCGCACCCAGTCGCGGTCGCGGTGCAGGCCGGAAAAACGCCTGATGTCGACCACCCAGAGGTCGAGCGGCGCCTCGCCGTCGACCACCCATTGCGCCAGCACCCAGCCGGCGCCGCCGCCCGACGCGATGCCGAAGGCATTGAAGCCGGCGCCGACGAACATGTTGGCGCATCCGGGTGCTGCGCCCAGGATGAAATTGCCGTCCGGCGTGAAGCTCTCCGGCCCGTTGATCATCTGCTTGACGCCGGCGTTGGCGAGCGCCGGAACGCGCTCGATCGCCTGAGCCATATGCTGCTCGAAGTGGTCGTAATCGTCGTCGAACAGGCGGAACTCCCAGTCGTTGGGAACATCGCCCCCCGGGAGATCAGTCGTCCATGCCTGCGGGTTCGGCTCGTAGCCGCCCATCACCAGCCCGCCGACCTCTTCCTTGAAATAGGTGCGGCGGTCGGGGTCGCGGATCGTCGGCGCGTCGTTGGCGAGCCCGTCGATCTTCTCGGTGATGATGTATTGGTGCTTGACCGGTTGCAGCGGCACGTTGATGCCGGCCATCGCGCCGACTTGGCGTGCCCATTGTCCGGCGCAGTTCACCACCTTGTCGCAGGCGATATCGCCCTTCTCGGTCTTCACGGCCGTGATGCGGCCGTCCTTCATGTCGAAGCCGGTGACGCGCACGTCCTCGAACAGTTTGGCGCCATGCATTCGCGCGCCCTTGGCAAGCGACTGCGTGACGTCGGAGGGGCTCGCCTGGCCGTCGGTCGGCAGCCAGGAGGCGCCGATGAGATCGCTGGTTTCCATCAGCGGCCACATGCGCTTCACCTCGGCCGGGGAGAGCAGCTGCATATCCATGCCGAAGCTCCTTGCCGTCGTCGCCAGCCGCTTGAACTCGGTCCAACGGTCGGCGTTGGTCGCCAGTCGCAAACAGCCGGTCATCTTCCAGCCGGTGGCAAGCCCCGTCTCGGCCTCAAGCCCCTTGTAGAGCTCGACCGAATATTTGAGCACGCGCGTGATCGAGGCCGAGGAGCGCAACTGCCCGACCAAGCCGGCCGCGTGCCAGGTCGAGCCCGAGGTCAGCTTGCCCTGTTCCAGCAGCACCACGTCGGCCTTGTGGTCGCGCGCCAGGTGATAGGCGGTCGAGCAGCCGATGATGCCGCCGCCGATGACGACGATTCCGGCGTGGCTGGGCAGGCTCATGGGTGCAGTTTTCCGTACTTCGTCTGGTAGTTTTCCAGCGCCGCGTCGAGCCGCACCAGGTTCTCCTCGGTGTAGGCGACGTAGTCGATGCCGGGCGCATCGAGATAGAGCTCGGAGACCATGCTCCACATCGCCTCGCGCAGCAGCGAGGCGCATTGCATGGCCGCGTGCGACCGGCGGATCTCGCTGTCCGGCTCCTTCATGAAGTAGGCGGTCAGGAAGGCGAAGGACTCCTCGTCGCTCATGCCGGCATTGGAGGCCGCGCCGGCGAGATCGAACATGGCCGTGTTGAAGCCGGCATATTCGAAATCGATCAGCCACAGCCGCTTGCCGTCGTCGAGGATGTTCGCCGGCAACAGATCATTGTGGCCGAAGACGATCGGCAAAAGCTTCTGCGCCCGTTCGAGCTCGTCCGCCAGCGTCAGATAACGCGGCAGCTGGTCCTTCTTGCGGCTGCCGCCTTCGTCCAGCGTGCGGGCATAGTCGCGGATCACGTGGAACACCCAGAACATGAAGCCGGCGCCGGAGACGTGGTTCGGCATCTCGCGATGGAAGCCGCGCAGCAGCGCCGCCACGCGGCCGAGATTGGCGCGCACGTCCTCGCCGAGAAAGGTCCTGGCGCCGAGAAATTCCGTCACCAGGATTCCGGGCTCGGCATAATGCACGGCCGGCGCGAACCCTGCCGCATGCGCTGCCCGCGCCGTCATCACCTCGCGCTTGCGAAAGACATGGTGGAACGGGAAGTCCTGACCGAAGCGCACGACATGCCGTCCGGCGCCGTCGGTGACGACATAGTTGGCGTTGCTCAGGCCACCTGGTAGCGGCACGATCTCGATTGAACCGCTCCAGCAGGGCAGTGCACGGATGCGATCTTCGGCAACTGCGGGCCCACTCACGGATTTGTTCCTGCTTCAGCCGGCTTTCGACAAAGCGCCGGTTTCTGAAAAAGCGATGAAAAAGAACAAAAAAGCCTCGTCGGTGCGGAACGCCGGGATTGATATCCCTCACCGCACCGACGAGCCCCTTGGCCAGGTTTAGGATCCCGGCATCCGCCCCCGCGGATTCGAAAAAAGCTCGCGCCAGGCACGTTCCAGAAGATCTGGTCGGTCAATTGCGGCTCTGCCATCATCCTCCCGTGGCAGTTCCGAGCCTGTCACAGGGTTGATCTCACGCCAGCGCGAGCCGACTGTCAATCAAAAGCTGTGACCTTTTTTGGGTGTTTTGCCCGAAAATATAAGCAATTCCTTTAAAAGCGTTAGGAATGCCTTAGAATCGGTCAAAATCCCGGACATTCACATGATCCACTCGAAACGGCATGGCGAAATCCTGCGGCTCCTCAACGAGGAGGGCACGATCACCATCGCCAGCCTGGCCGAGCGGCTGGGCGTGTCGCTGGAGACGGTGCGGCGCGACGTCAGGCCGCTCACCGACGACGGATCGATCCTGAAGATGCATGGCGCCGTCGGCTTGCCGTCGATGGCCGGCGAGGCGCCGTTCGAGCGCCGCATGCGCGAGAATGCCGAGGCAAAGCGCCTGATCGCCCGCATGGTCGCGGCCACCATCCGCGACGGTGAGTCGGTCATGCTCGACACCGGCACCACCACGTCCTTTCTGGCGCGCGAGCTGCTCGGCCATCGCCGGCTGACGGTGGTCACCAACTCGTCCGACATCGCCCGCACGCTGGCGACGGTGAACGGCAACAAGGTCTACATGGCCGGCGGCGAGTTGCGCAGCGATTCGGGCGCGGCTTTCGGCGTCACCGCGATCGATTTCGTCAGCCGCTTCTCGGTTAGCCACGCCGTGATCTCGATCGGCGCGGTCGATGCCGTCGCCGGCCTCACCGATTACGAGCTGGAGGAAGCGGAATTCGCTCGCATGGTGCTGTCGCGCGGCCAACGTTCGTTGGTCATCACCGACCATACCAAGTTCGGCCGGCAGGGACTGGTCCAGGTCTGCGGCTTCGACGGCTTTTCCGAGCTTGCCACCGACCAGCCGCCGCCGCAGGACATCGCCGCCGCGCTGAGCCATGCCGGGGCGCGGCTCAGCATTGCGGTGGCTTAAGGCAATTCCAGGTGATTTGATCCAGCCGGAGATGAGCGGTTGGTGAGCTCCGATGGGCCGTCACAGCTCAATTGTCCCACTTCCCACAGCCGCATTGGCCGTGTTTAGTCCGGCCATGGCCTTCACCATCCGTCAGCTCCAGTTCTTCGTTGCCGTGGCCGAGCAGGGTACGGTGTCGGGCGCCGCGCAGAACCTCTCCATTTCGCAATCCTCGGTCACCGAGGCGATCAAGGAACTGGAGAGCGACCTCGGCGTCGAATTGTTCGAGCGTCATCCGCGCGGCTTGAATATCACGCACAAGGGTCACCAGTTCCTGCGCCACGCGACCAAGATCCTGGCCGATGTCTCCGATGCGCGCCGCGCTTTTCTCGGCGATCAGATGACGGCCGGCGGGCGGCTGCAGCTCGGCGTCACCTCGCTAGTTGCCGGCTACGTGCTTTCCGATTTGCTGGCGCGCTACCGCCGTGCCTACCCGAGCGTCGAAGTCTCGGCCATCGAGGACAACGGCGACTATCTCGAGCACCTGCTGGTCGGCGGCAAGCTCGACATCGCCGTCATGGTCACCTCGAATCTGCGCGACCGCACCGCGCTGCAATCCGAAATCCTCGAAGTTTCCGCCTATCGGCTCTGGCTGCCGCTCAGTCACAAGCTCGCCAGCGCCGATATCATCTCGATCGGCGACATCGCCTCCGAACCGCTGATCATGCTCACCGTCGACGAGATCGAGGAGAACACCGGTAAGCTCCTGGCAGCGATCGGCGCGAGACCCCACGTCGCCTTCCGCACCCGCTCGGTCGAAGCCGTGCGCAGTCTCGTCGCCACCGGCGCCGGCGTCGCGCTGCTGCCCGATCTCGTCTACCGCCCCTGGTCGCTCGAGGGCGACCGCATTGAATCCCGCGATATCTCCGGCTCGCTTCCGGTCGTCCAGGTCGGCATGGTCTGGCGCCGTGGTTCCAGCCTGCCGCAGGCCGCCCGCGACTTCATCGGCCTCGCCCAGTCGCAGCGTATGGTCCGTCAGCGGCTTTGAAAGCTATCGGAAAATCCGATATCGCCTTTCTGATAAATGAATTTGCGAAACCGGATTTTTCACAGCAATTTTCCTGCCAGGGAACAAAGCCGCCCGGGAGCGCGGCGGTCGGGGTGCTGAGAGCTCCGGCGTTCAGGTTTGCGCATGATCCTTTCCGAAAACCGGACCGGTTTCGGGGTCATGCGCCAAAATGGGAGATCGATGATGAATGCATTCCTGAAGTCATGCACGGCGTTGACGGTTGCCCTGACCTTCTCGGGTCAGGCGATCGCCCAGGTCAAGGAGATCGGCAAGGGCGAGGGCGAGGTGAATATCGTCGCCTGGCCCGGCTATATCGAGCGCGGCGAGACCGACAAGAACTACGACTGGGTGACTGCCTTCGAGAAGGAGAGCGGCTGCAAGGTCAACGTCAAGACTGCCAACACCTCGGACGAAATGGTCTCGCTGATGAACGAGGGCGGCTTCGATCTCGTGACGGCTTCGGGTGACGCTTCGCTGCGCCTGGTCGCCGGCAAGCGCGTGCAGCCCATCAACACCGATCTCATCAAGAGCTGGAAGACGGTCGACGATCGCCTGAAGGACGCGCCCTGGTTCACGGTCGACAAGGTGCACTATGGTGTTCCCTATCAGTGGGGCCCGAACGTCCTGATGTACAACACCGACGTGTTCAAGGAAGCGCCCAAGAGCTGGAACGTCGTCTTCGAGGAAATGAAGCTACCCGACGGTAAGTCGAACAAGGGCCGCGTCCAGGCCTATGACGGCCCGATCCACATCGCCGATGCCGCCAACTACCTGATGTTCCACAAGCCGGAACTCGGCATCAAGGACCCCTATGAGCTCAACGAGGACCAGTACAAGGCGGCTCTCGACCTGCTGCGCACGCAGCGCACGCTGGTCGGCCGCTACTGGCATGACGCCGCCATCCAGGTCGACGACTTCCAGAACGAAGGCGTGGTCGCTTCCGGCTCGTGGCCCTATCAGGTGAACACGCTGGTCGCCGCCAAGAAGCCGATCGCCTCGACCGTTCCCGAAGAAGGCGTCACCGGCTGGGCCGACACCACCATGATGGAGGCGGACGCCGCCCATCCGAACTGCGCCTATATGTGGCTCGAGCACTCGCTGTCGCCCAAGGTCCAGGGCGACGTTTCGGCTTGGTTCGGCTCGCTGCCGGTCGTGCCGGCCGCCTGCAAGGGTAACGAGCTGCTCGGCGAGGAAGGCTGCAAGACCAACGGCTACGACAATTTCGAGAAGATCAAGTTCTGGAAAACGCCGGTGTCGAAATGCGCCAGCCAGAACGACCAGTGCGTGCCCTATTACCGCTGGGTGTCGGACTATATCGGCGTCATCGGCGGGCGGTAGGCTCGCCTAGCCTTTGGAAATTGGCGCTGCCCCTCACCCTTACCCTCTCCCCGTGAAGAACGGGGAGAGGGGTCGCCAGCGCTGGAGGTTGTCCCTTCTCCCCGTCCTTCACGGGGAGAAGGTGCCGGCAGGCGGATGAGGGGCAGCGCAGACGCCCGAATTTGAGGCCTGATCTTCAAGGCAGCCCATGACCTCCGCCGTTTCCTTCAAACAAGTCTCGCGCCATTTCGGCAGCGTGCGCGCCGTCGATGCGGTCGATCTCGAGATCGCGCCGGGCGAGTTTTTCGCCATGCTCGGGCCGTCCGGTTCCGGCAAGACGACCTGCCTCAGGCTGATCGCCGGCTTCGAACAGCCGACGGCGGGCTCCATTTCCATCTTCGGTGAGCGCGCCGAGGGCGTTCCGCCCTATCGCCGCAACGTCAACACCGTCTTCCAGGACTACGCGCTCTTCCCGCACTTGAACGTGCTCGACAATGTCGCCTATGGGTTGATGGTCAAGGGCGTCGGCAAGGCCGAACGGTTGAAGGCGGCGGAAGAGGCGCTGTCGCTGGTCCGGCTGCCGGGCTACGGCGCCCGCCGTCCCGGCCAGCTCTCCGGCGGCCAGCGCCAGCGCGTCGCGCTTGCCCGCGCGCTGGTCAACCAGCCCAAGGTTCTGCTGCTCGACGAGCCTCTCGGCGCGCTCGACCTCAAGCTGCGCGAGAACATGCAGGAGGAATTGAAGTCGCTGCAGAAGGTGCTCGGCATCACCTTCGTCTTCGTTACCCACGACCAAGGTGAAGCGCTCTCGATGGCCGACCGCGTCGCCGTCTTCAACGACGGCAGGATCATGCAGGTCGGCACGCCGGAGGATATCTACCAGCGGCCGAAGACGCGCTTCGTCGCCGATTTCGTCGGCTCCTCCAACGTGCTGCCGCCGGATTTCGTCCAGCGCTATTCCGGCCAGCATCGCTGGGGGAGTCTCAGGCCTGAATCCATCCGCGTCTCCCCCGCGACGAGCGGCGACGGCGTGGCGGCGCGCCTGGTCGGCACCAACTATCTCGGCGCCACCACCAGGTTGGCGCTCGATGCCGACGGGCTCAGGCTCCATGCCATGGTGCCGGCGGGTACGGCGCTCCCCGCCGAGGGTGAGGCCGTGATGCTCACCTTCAACCGCGAGCACCTGCATCTGATGGACGAGACGGCATGAGAACGGTTTGCGCGAGGCACCCCCCTCTGTCCTGCCGGACATCTCCCCCGCAAGGGGGGAGATCAGCAGCTCGTCTGTCTCGCCCGTTCTGCAGCGTCGGAAATTGGCGAAACCGGCGGCGACAGCCAATCCCCCTCGCGGGGGAGATGTCCGGCAGGACAGAGGGGGGTGTGAAGAAACGAAGCCTCTCCGCCATTGATCCAATCAAGACGGCAGGCGCCTCATGACCATCGCCGCTGTTCAATCCAATCCCGCCCCCGCCATCCTGCCGGGCAGCGGCGGCATGCGCGGCGCTCTCTCCGACCTCTTCTGGCGCCGGCCGACACTCCTGCTTCTTCTGATGCTGCTGCCGCCGCTTCTGTGGTTGGGCATCGTCTATATCGGCTCGCTTTTCGCTCTGCTTTTGCAGAGCTTCTTCTCGATCGACGAATTCTCCGGCCTCATCAACCGCGAGTTCACGCTGAAGACCTATGGCGACCTGTTCCAGGCCGCCAATCTCGACATCATCCTGCGCACGGTGACGATGGCGGCGCTTGTCACGCTCGCCTCCGCGGTCGTGGCTTTCCCCATCGCATACTACGCGGCACGCTATGCGCGCGGCCGCTGGAAGGCGCTGTTCTATCTCGGCGTCATGCTGCCACTGTGGTCGAGCTACCTGGTCAAGATCTATGCCTGGAAGCTGATCCTCGCCAAGGAAGGCATCCTCACCTGGCTGTTCGCCAAGCTGAACCTGCTTTGGCTGCTCGACGGCTGGCTGTCGCTGCCGATCGTCGGCGGCAACTCGCTGTCGGTGTCCTTCACCGGCACCTTCATCGCCTTCGTCTATGTCTGGCTGCCTTTCATGATCCTCCCCGTTCAGGCGGCGCTCGAGCGCGTGCCAGGCAACCTGGTCGAAGCCTCGTCCGATCTCGGCGCCTCACCCGGCCAGACCTTCCGCAATGTGCTGTTTCCGCTGGCGTTGCCCGGCATCGTCGCCGGCTCGATCTTCACCTTCTCGCTGACATTGGGCGACTACATCATCCCGCAGATCATCGGCACCTCGCGGCTCTTCATCGGCCAGGCCGTCTACTCGCAGCAGGGAACCGCCGGCAACATCCCTTTAGCCGCCGCCTTCACCGTGGTGCCCATCGTCATCATGGGCTTCTACCTCTGGGGCGCCAAGCGCATGGGGGCTTTCGATGCGCTCTGATCGCGGCCAGTCCGCTCCGCTCGGCCTGAAGATCGCCGCCGCCTGCGGCCTGCTGTTCCTGCACCTGCCGATCCTTCTGATCTTCGTCTACGCCTTCACGACGGAAGAAAAGAGCTTCGTCTGGCCGCCGCCGGGGCTGACCACGCAATGGTTCGCCGTCACCTGGAATCGGCCGGACGTATGGGAGGCGCTGTCGCTGTCGATCCGCGTCGCCGCCATCTCGACAGCGATCGCGCTGGTGCTGGGCACGCTCTGCGCCGCTGCCGTCTCGCAGACGCGCTTCTTCGGCCGCGAGACCATTTCGCTGCTGGTCATATTGCCGATCGCGCTGCCCGGCATCATCACCGGCATCGCGCTGCGCTCGGCCTTCGCGCTGGCCGACATCCCGTTCTCGTTCTGGACGATCGTGCTCGGCCACGCCACCTTCTGCGTTGTCGTCGTCTACAACAACGCCGTCGCCCGCTTCCGCCGCACCTCCGGCTCGATGATCGAAGCCTCGATGGACCTCGGCGCCGACGGCTTCCAGACGTTCAGGCATGTCGTGCTGCCCAATATTGCCACCGCGCTCCTTGCCGGCGGCATGCTCGCCTTCGCGCTGTCCTTCGACGAGGTCATCGTCACCACCTTCACTGCCGGCCAGCAGCAGACCGTGCCGATCTGGATGCTGGAGGAGCTGATCCGCCCGCGCCAGCGCCCGGTCACCAACGTCGTGGCCATGGTGGTCGTGCTGGTGACGCTGCTGCCGATCTTGCTTGCCTATTACCTGACCCGCGACGGCGACCAGATCGCCGGTTCGGGAAAATGAACAGTGAATAGTGAATGGTGAATGGCGAGTAGTGAATAGAAAGATACGCAGTGAAAATCGCCACTACTCACTAATGCCTACTCACCATTCACTATTCACCATTCACTTCTCTTAAGGAGAATCCTATGGATACCCAGATGCTGATTGGTTCGACCTTCCAGAAGGGCACCGAAACCGAGGAGCCGATCCTCAATCCGAAAACCGGGGCGACCATCCTCAACTTGGCCGAGGCGAGCCCGGCGCAGGTCGAGGCCGCCGTCAGTGCCGCCGAACAAGCGTTCGTCAATTGGTCGCGCACGACGCCCGCGCAGCGTTCGGGCTATCTCCTGAAGATCGCGGACCGTATCGAGGCGGAGGCGAAGGAGTTCGCGGCGCTCGAGGCGTTGAATTGTGGCAAGCCGATCAACGCGGTGCTCAATGACGAGATCCCGGCGATCGTCGACTGCTACCGCTTCTTCGCCGGCGCGGTGCGCTCGATGCCCGGCCAGGTCGCCGGCGAATATCTGCCCGGCCACACTTCCATGGTGCGGCGCGACCCCATCGGTATCGTCGCCTCCATCGCGCCCTGGAACTATCCACTGATGATGATGGCCTGGAAGCTGGCGCCAGCGATCGGCGGCGGCAACACGGCCGTCTTCAAGCCGTCGGAGCAGACGCCGCTGACGGCGTTGAAGCTGGCGAAGATACTCTCGGAGATTCTGCCGGAAGGCGTCGTCAATGTCGTGCTCGGCCGCGGCGACAGCATCGGCAATACGCTGATCAACCATGCCAAGGTCAACATGATCTCGATCACCGGCGATGTCGCCACCGGCAAGAAAGTGCTGCAGGCCGCCGCCAAATCGGTCAAGCGCACGCATCTCGAGCTCGGCGGCAAGGCGCCGGTGATCGTGTTCGACGATGCCGACCTCGGCGCCGTGGTCAACGGGCTTCGCGCCTTCGGCTACTACAATGCCGGCCAGGACTGCACTGCCGCCTGCCGCATCTATGCCGGCAAGAAGATCTACGACAGGCTCGTTGCCGACCTCTCCTCGGCGGTTTCGACCATCAGGTACAACCTTCCCGAAGATACCGAGAACGAGATCGGGCCGCTGATCTCGCGTCGCCAGCGCGACCGCGTCTCGAGTTTCGTCGAGCGCGCCTCGGAGCTGAAGCACATTGAGATCACCACCGGCGGCAAGCCGGGCGAGGGCTCGGGCTTCTACTATCAGCCGACGGTTGTCGCCGGCGCGCTGCAGGAGGACGAGATCGTGCGCCGCGAGGTATTCGGTCCGGTCGTCTCGGTCACCCGCTTCTCGGAGGTCGACGAAGCGGTGAACTGGGCCAACGACAGCGACTACGGCCTCGCCTCGTCAGTGTGGACCAAGGACATCTCGCGCGCCATGGCGACGGCCGCCCGCCTGCAATATGGCTGCACCTGGATCAACACCCACTTCATGCTGACCAACGAGATGCCGCATGGCGGGCTCAAGCAGTCCGGCTACGGCAAGGACATGTCGCTTTACGCGCTGGAAGACTACACTGCCGTTCGCCACGTCATGGTGGCGCACGGCTAGCGCTTTACCTCTCCCCTTGTGGGAGAGTTCGGATTGCCCCGAATTGCTCTTCGCAAATCGCTTGGCAATCCGGGTGAGGGGTAAGCTTGGCGCCAGGCTGGCCCCTCATCCGACCGAGCTTCGCCACCTCTCCCGTGGGGGAGAAGGAAACGGAGGCAAGCATTTCAACCAGGGAGGAAACAACAATGCAGCGCCGCCAATTTCTGACATCAGCAGCCGTCGCCGCCACGCTTTTCGCCGTGACGCCGTCCTTTGCCGGAGACACCGCGCAGTCGGTGGTCGAGGCCTACGTCGCGGCCTGGAATGCACATGACTCGGCCAAGGCCGCCGGCTACTTTGCCGATGACGTGACCTATTACGATGCCTCCGTCGGCAAGCCGGTGGCCGGCAAGGACGCCGCCAAGACCGGCGTCATCGACAACTTCCTGAAGGCCGTTCCCGATGCCGTTTGGACAATGAAGGGCAAGCCGGTTGTCGATGGCGACCGCGTCTCCTTCGAATGGGAGTTCTCCGGCACCAACACCGGCGCCTGGGGCGACGGCACGGCCGCCACTGGCAAGAAGTTCTCCTTCACCGGTGCCTCGATGTTTTCCATCAAGGACGGCAAGATCGCGACCCAGAGCGACTATTACGATGCGCTCGGCTTCTACAAGCAGCTCGGCCTGATGTAGGAAGCGGCGGCCCCCATTCTCCCTTGTGGGAGAAGGCGGCTTGTCGCAAAGCGACAAGGCGGACGAGGGGTGTTCCAGCTTGGCGCCAACTCACCCCTCACCTGGATTGCCAGCCGATTTGTGAAGGACAAATCGGAACAATCGTACCTCCCCCACAGGGGAGAGGTACGGCCGCTCAGGCCACTACTCCACGATCCGGAAGATCTGCCAGACGCTGGTGCCCGACACCACATAGGGCTCCAGCTCCTTGCCCCATTTGGCGTGCGCTTCGATCTTGGCGATCTTGGCGAAGAATTCCTCCAGCTGGGCCAGGCTCTCGACCTCGTGGTGGGCCTCGATCGTCGCTTCTCGCGCGCCGACTGAACCGGTCATGAGTCGGAATTTCAGGTCGGCGAGGCCGACCTGCGAGCCGATCTCGCGCTCCCATTTCCGCATCAGTTCCAGTGCGGTTTGCTTGTGTCCGAACTTGGCATCGATCTGCCATCTGGCGCTGAACATTTGCTTCTCCTCCCTGATTTGCGGTTGAGCCGCGGTTGGTCTACTCGTCCCAGGCCTGCACGACCGTCTGCCGTGCAATGCGGCCGTTCTTCAGTTCCAGCATCGCCGCGCAGAACACTTTCGTGCCGTCCGGATAGGCGCAGGCTTGCGTGAAGGCGAGGCTGTCGCCTTCGGCGATGGTGGTGTCGACCTTGTGGGTCATCGCCCGGCTGCAGATGTCGTCCCAGAAGGTGCTGATCGCCGCGCGGCCACGGATTTCGCGCGGCTTGCTCGGCGGATTGTTGCGGTCGATAACGCGCACCAGCGCATCGTCATTGTAGAAGCTCGACAGCAGCTTGCCGTCGCGGCCCTCGATCGCCTTCTTGATCGCCGCGCCGTCCACAATTTGTGTCTTGGTCAGCATTTTGATCTCCATGGCCCGTCCGACCGGGCGTTCGATTGGGGCGCTGCCCGGTAAAGCACCGGGCAGCGGGTTCTCACTGCGACTTCGCCTTGACGGCGGCGAACAGGTCGTCGGTCTGCTTCTTGAAGCTGGCGAGGTCTACCTGGCTGCCGTTGAGCATCGTCGACCAGTGGCGCACGATCGCCGCCATCGCCACGGCCTCCTTGATCTCCTCGTCGCTCGCGCCGTTGGCCTTGGCCGCCAGCGTGTGGAAGTAGATGCAGTATTGGCAGGGGATCTGCGAGGCGACCGCGAGGCCCATCAACTCCTTGGTCTTGCCGTCGAGGGCGGTCTTGGGATTGAGCTGCACGCCCTTGATCTCGGCCCAGGCGCCGGCAACGGCGACGTCCGGCAGCGTCTTGAACATGTCGGGCACCGTGCCGAATGTGGCCTGGATGTCCTTGTAGGCGGCCGTGGCCGAAGCGTCTTCGGCCCGCGCCGAGGTGATGGCCAGCACTGCGCCTGCGGCAAATGCCAGCAATCCGATCTTGCGATTGAGTTTCAGCATTTAATCCTCCATTCGCTAGGCCGTCTCGGCGACATCGCCTGGCCCGCATGGGAAGAATTCGTAACCCTCAAGCGGCCCTCGCCGCTTCGCTCGAAAGCGCCATGGCTCTCATGGCCCGTCCGGGCCAGCGTGCCTGGCCGAAAAGGCCGCGGCGGCCGCCCGCGACGGCAGGTCGAGCTTGAGCAGTATGTTGGCGACGTGCCGCTTGACCGTATGCTCGCTGAGTTTCAGCTCGGCGGCGATCGCCGCATTGCTCATGCCGTCCGCAATCAGGCTCACCACCTCGCTTTCCCGCGCAGTCAGCGCCGCCGGCTCCGCGGCTTTAGGTTTGGGGCGGCAGGCCGGCTCCAGATGCTGTTCCGATGTTGCCTGAACCACCGGCAGCGGCTCGCCCAGTTCGTCGAGGCTGATGCGGCCGGCATCGACGAAATGCAGGCCGGAGCCTATTGCAAGTTCGGCAACCAACCGCGAAGCAAGGATGTCGCCACGCCCGGCATGGGTGGCGAGCTGCATTGTCACCCGCGCAGTCAGGCCGACCGGCTGGCCGCGCATCTCGATCTCGCCCACATGCACACCTTGAGCGCTCGCCACGCCGATCTGCTGCGCCGCGTCGCGCAGCGCCGCCGCGCAGCGTATGGCGCGCGCCGGCCCGTCGAAACGCGAGATCATCAACTCGCCATGTGTGCCGGCGACACGCCCGCCATGGCGCCCGACCAGCAGCCGCCATGTTTCCTGGAAGCGCTGGCTGCGCTCGCCCCACATGCGGTCGCCGAGCTTGGCCGTGTCGTAGATCCGCGTCGCCAGCAGCGCGGCAAGCACCCGCTCGGTGTCTGCCACCGCTGGCTGGCCGGTCAGGCACTCCTCGATCAGGTCGGCCACCCGGTCCACGTCCCCGGTCCAGATCGGATGGTCGCGTCCGGGTATCTCGACCAGCCGGGCGCCATGGATCTTCCTGGCGAGGAAGCGGCTGGCCTCCGGATCGACGCGCGCGTCGTTGCGGCGATGGATGAGCAGCGTCGGCGCGCTGATCGCGGACAGGAGGCCGCGCACGTCGATCCCGGCATTCATTCGGGCAAGCGCTGCCGCCGCGGTCGGGCTGGCCGACAGCCGCTCGAACCGTGCCCACCACCGGGAAAAATGCGTGTCATCCACCCGGCCCGGCGCGAAATTGGGCAGGGTCGCGCCGGTGCCCCATGAGGTCTCCGCCGTTTCGATGAAGGCCTCGAGGCGTTCGGGCGACATCACCCATTTGTGAAAATGCGCATAGCCGCCATAGAGCACAAGCGACCGAGTCCGCTCCGGGTAGGTGGCGGCGAACAGCATCGCCATTGGCGCGCCTTCCGAAGCGCCGAGGATCGCCGCGCGGCCGCTGCCGGCGGCGTCCATCACCGCGCGCACGTCGTCCATGCGGGTCTCGAGGCTCGGCAGGTGACGGGTGTCGACGCGGTCGGAAAGCCCGGTGCCGCGTTTGTCGAACAGGATCAGCCGTGAGAAAACCGACAGCCGCTTCAGCAGCCTGCTATAGCCTTCATCTTCCCACTGCAGGTCCAGATTGGAGATGAAGCCTGGAACGAAAACGAGATCGAACGAGCCTTGGCCGACCACTTGGTAGGCGATCCGCACATCCCCGCTACGGGCGTACCTGGTTTCGATAGGCCTCAACGCAAACTGCCCCGTCCGGCCAGACGATTTCCTGTCCGCGACCATAGCAGAGGCGCGCCGCTTACGGCAGCCAAACTTTAGAGGGCGGAAATATAAGACCTGTGGCGCCGAGGGGCGCGGCGGCCCCTATTTGTGCGGAACTGCGCCCTCGGCATCGGCGGGCCTGGCATAGCCGAGGCTCTTGTCGGCCTGTTCAGGTGTCAACGGGCGCTTGATCTTGGCCGAGGCGGCGATCACCAAGTCATCGAAATCCTCCGGATCGCCGTCCAGCAGCTCGAAGAACTGCCGCCGCATCCTGGGCTCCCAGAACTTGTTGATGTGCTCGGCAACGCCGGTAATGCCTTCCTCGCGCGGCTTCGAATGGAAGAAGGTGGCAATCTGATTGGCCATGCGCACCAGCTTTTCCTTGGTGCTGGCGATGTGGTCTTCGTCATGCGACATGCTTGGCAACTCCGGAAGCCACCCGGTCGGGGTGGGTGAAAATATCGAAATCGTCGCCGCGCACCAGCGCCACCAGCGTCATGCCGGCAGCCTCGGCTGTGCGGATGGCAAGTGCGGTCGGCGCCGAAACCGCCATGATGATCGGCGCGCCGATGGCAGCGGTCTTTTGCACCATCTCCACCGACACGCGCGAGGTGACGACGACGGCGCCGCTTGCGCCGTCGATGCCGGCTTTCGCCAACGCGCCCGCGAGCTTGTCCAGCGCGTTGTGCCGGCCGACATCCTCGCGTGCCATCACGATGCCCTTGCCGGGAACGTAGAAGCCCGCGGCGTGCACCGCGCCGGTTTCCGTATGCAGCGGCTGCAGCTTCGACAGAAGCTTGACCGAACGGATGACGTCCTCGGCCTCAAGCGTAAGCTTCGACGCACCCACAGCGTCGACCGAACGCATCGCTTCCTCGATGGATTCGATGCCACACAGGCCGCAGCCGACCGGTCCGGCGAGCCGGCGCCGCCGCGCCTGGAAGCGCGTATTGGCCTGGTCCTTCAGCTTGATCTGGATGTCGATGCCGGCGCCGAGATCCTCCACCTCGATCACCTCGATCTCTTCCGGGTCGGCAATGATGCCCTCGGTCAGCGAGAAGCCGAGCGCGAAGTCCTCGAAATCGGCCGGGCTTGCCATCATCACCGCATGGGTGGTGCCGGCATAGGAGAACGCCACCGGCGTCTCCTCCGGCACCATGCGGTTCGCGGCCGCGGTGCCGCTGGCGCGACGCGCCAGCCGCGAGATCTGGGCCGTTGCTTTGCGGCGCGCAGCCAAGGCTACTCCGCCGCTTCCAGCGGGGCGATGCGGCGGCTCTGGCGAGCCTGCTCGTTATACTCCCTCTGCCACTCGGTCGGGCCGTTGGACGGCGCCACCTGCACGGCGGTGACCTTGTATTCCGGACAGTTGGTCGCCCAGTCCGAGAAGTCGGTGGTGATCACGTTGGCCTGCGTGTCCGGATGGTGGAAGGTCGTGTAGACGACGCCGGGCGAGACGCGGTCGGTGATCAGCGCGCGCAGCGTGGTTTCGCCGGAACGGCTCGCCAGCCGCACCCAGTCGCCGTCGCGGATGCCGCGGTTTTCGGCATCGTGCGGATGGATCTCCAGCCGGTCCTCGGCATGCCACGTGACGTTTTCGGTGCGCCGGGTCTGCGCACCGACATTGTACTGCGACAGGATCCGCCCGGTGGTGAGCAGCAGCGGGTAGCGCGGTCCGGTCCGTTCGTCCGTCGCCACATATTCGGTGCGGATGAACTTGCCCTTGCCGCGCACAAAGCCGTCGACATGCATGATCGGGGTGCCGAGCGGCGCCTTCTCGTTGCAGGGCCACTGCACCGAGCCGACGCGGTCGAGCAGCTCGAAGGAGACGCCTGCGAAGCTCGGCGTCGTCTTGGCGATCTCGTCCATGATCTCAGACGGATGCGTGTAGTTCCAGTCGAGGCCGATAGCGCGGGCGAGCACCTGCGTCGCCTCCCAGTCGGCGTAGCGCGCCTTCGGCTCCAGCACCTTGCGCACCATGTTGATGCGGCGCTCGGCATTGGTGAAAGTGCCGTCCTTTTCGAGGAAGGTCGAGCCCGGCAGGAAGACGTGCGCGTAATTCGCCGTCTCGTTGAGGAAGAGGTCGTGCACGACGACGCATTCCATCGCGGCGAGACCGGCGGCGACATGCTTGGTGTCGGGATCGGACTGCAGGATGTCCTCACCCTGGATGTAGATGCCCCTGAACGAGCCGTCGACAGCGGCATCCAGCATGTTGGGGATGCGCAGGCCGGGCTCTTCGTCCAGCTTCACGCCCCACAGGCTCTCATAGATGTCGCGCACGGCTTCGCCGGAGATGTGGCGATAGCCCGGCAGCTCGTGCGGGAAGGAGCCCATGTCGCAGGAGCCCTGCACGTTGTTCTGGCCGCGCAGCGGGTTCACGCCGACGCCAGGACGGCCGATATTGCCGGTGGCCATGGCGAGGTTGGCGATCGCCATCACCGTCGTCGAGCCCTGGCTGTGCTCGGTGACGCCGAGGCCGTAATAGATCGCTCCGTTGCCTCCCTTGGCGTAGAGGCGCGCGGCACCCCGAATTGCCTCCGGATCGACGCCGGCCAGCTTGCCGACAGTCTCCGGACTGTTTTCCGGCAGAGCGACGAAGGAGGCCCAGTCCTGGAACTCGGCCCAGTCGCAGCGCTCGCGGATGAAGGCTTCGTCGAAGAGGCCCTCGGTGACGATGACATGCGCCAGCGCTGTCAGCACCGCCACATTGGTGCCGGGCTTCAGCGGCAGGTGGTAGTCCGCCTCGACATGCGCCGACTTCACCATCTCGGTGCGGCGCGGATCGAGCACGATCAGCTTGGCGCCCTGGCGCAGCCGCTTCTTCAGCCGCGAGGCGAATACGGGATGGGCGGAAGCCGGGTTGGCGCCGATGATGACGGCGACGTCGGTGAATTCGACCGAGTCGAAATCCTGCGTGCCGGCCGACGTGCCGTACGTCTGGCCGAGGCCGTAGCCGGTCGGCGAGTGGCATACGCGCGCGCAGGTGTCGACATTGTTGTTGCGGAAGCCTTGCCGCACCAGCTTCTGGACGAGATAGGTCTCCTCGTTCGTGCAGCGCGAGGAGGTGATGCCGCCGATGGCGCCGCGTCCATACTGATACTGGATGCGGCGGAATTCCTTCGCGGTGTGGGCGATCGCCTCTTCCCAGGTCACTTCGCGCCACGGATCGGTGATCTTCTCGCGCAGCATCGGCTTGAGGATGCGATCCTTGTGGGTGGCGTAGCCATAGGCGAAGCGGCCTTTCACGCAGGAATGGCCGTGGTTTGCCTTGCCGTCCTTGTAGGGCATCATGCGGATGACCTCGTCACCCTTCACTTCTGCCTTGAACGAGCAGCCGACGCCGCAATAGGCGCAGGTGGTGACGGCCGAGCGCTCCGGCATGCCCTTTTCCAGCACCGTCTTCTCGCGCAGCGCGTCGGTCGGGCAGGCCTGCACGCAGGCGCCGCAGGACACGCATTCGGAAGCGATGAAATCCTCATGCATGCCTGCGACCATGCGCGATTCGAAGCCGCGGCCCTCGATGGTCAGCGCGAAGGTGCCCTGCACCTCTTCACAGGCGCGTACGCAGCGCGAGCAGACGATGCACTGTGCCGGATCATAGGTGAAATAGGGGTTGGATTCGTCGCGGGCGATGTAGTCGACGGCTAAAGAGCCATGGCCGGGCGCCACGCCGCCTTCTTCCTTGACGTGGTTGCGGCCCTCGACGCCGTAGCGGTTCTCGGTCAGGCCGACCGACTTCGCCACCGCGTCGAACTCGCTGGCGCCGGTTCCGGCCTTCTCGTTCCAGCCGGTCGGGTGGTCGGAGACATAGAGCTCCATGACGCCGCGGCGGATGGCATCGAGCCGCTCCGACTGCGTGCGCACCACCATGCCTTCGCCGACCGGCGTGGTGCAGGAAGCCGGCGTGCCGCCGCGGCCTTCGATCTCGACAAGGCAGACGCGGCAGGAGCCGAAGGAATCCAGCATGTCGGTGGCGCAAAGCTTCGGGATCTCGACCCCGCCTTCCATCGCCGCGCGCATGATCGAGGTGCCTTCCGGCACGGTGATGCTTTGCCCGTCGACCGTCAGCGTGACCTGCTTCGTCGCTTTCGACTCCGGCGTTCCGTAGTCGATCTCTTCGATGAGTGTCGGGAAGTCGGCTTTGATGTTCATCTGCCAGCTCCTATTCAGCAGCCACGCGCGCCGGCGCCGGCTTGAAATCCTCGGGGAAATGCGTGATCGAGCTCATCACCGGGTAGGGCGTGAAGCCGCCCAGCGCACAGAGCGATCCGAACTTCATCGTGTTGCAGAGGTCGCTGACCAGAGCGAGGTTTTTCTCCGCCTCGATGCCGGCGGCGATCTTGTCGAGAACCTCCATGCCACGCGTCGAGCCGATGCGGCAGGGCGTGCACTTGCCGCAGCTCTCGATGGCGCAGAATTCCATGGCGAAGCGCGCCTGCTTCATCATGTCGGCGCTGTCGTCGAACACGGTGATGCCGGCATGGCCGATCAGTCCATCGCGCTTGGCGAATTCTTCGTAGTCGAACGGCGTGTCGAAAAGCGCGCGTGGGAAATAGGCGCCGAGCGGGCCGCCGACCTGCACGGCCTTCACCGGACGGCCCGAAGCCGTGCCGCCGCCGATCTCGTCGACGATCTCGCCGAGCGTCAGGCCGAAGGCCGTCTCGAACAGCCCGCCATGCTTGACGTTGCCGGCGATCTGGATCGGGATCGTGCCGCGCGAGCGGCCCATGCCGAAATCCTTGTAATAGGCGGCGCCCTTGTCCATGATGATCGGCACCGAGGCTAGGCTGATCACGTTGTTGATCACCGTCGGCTTGCCGAACAAGCCCTGGATTGCCGGCAGCGGCGGCTTGGCACGCACCACGCCGCGCTTGCCCTCGAGGCTGTTGAGCAACGAGGTTTCCTCGCCGCAGACATAGGCGCCTGCGCCAACGCGGATCTCCATGTCGAAGGCATGAGGCGAGCCCAGCACGTTGGCGCCGAGCACGCCGGCCTTGCGGGCGATCGCGACGGCCTTGTTCATCGTTGCCACCGCATGCGGATATTCCGAGCGGATATAGACGAAGCCCTTGGTCGCGCCGGTGGCGATGCCGGCGATCGCCATGCCTTCGATCAGCACGAAGGGATCGCCCTCCATGATCATGCGGTCGGCGAAGGTGGCGCTGTCGCCCTCGTCGGCGTTGCAGACGATGTATTTGCGGTCGCCCGCCGTATCGAGGACCGTCTTCCACTTGATGCCGGTCGGGAAGCCGGCGCCGCCGCGGCCGCGCAGGCCGGATTCCGTGACTTGGCTGACGATTTCGGCCGGCGCCATGGCGACGGCTTTCTGCAGGCCGTTCAGGCCGCCATGCGACTTGTAGCTGTCGAGCGACAACGGATCGATGACGCCGCAGCGGGCGAAGGTCAGTCGCGTCTGCTTGGCGAGGAAGGGAATCTTGTCCGGCGCGCCGAGCCAGCGCTTATGATAGCCGCCGTTGAGGAAGCCGCAGTCGAACAAGCTCTTGACGTCCGAGGGCTTCACCGGTCCGTAGGCGATGCGGCCTTCGGCGGTGGCCACTTCCACCATCGGCTCCAGGAAATAGGCGCCGCGCGAGCCGTTGCGCACGATCTTGGCCTCGACGCCGCGCTCCTTGAGCTCCTTCTCGATCGCCTTGGCGACCTTTTCGGCGCCGAGCGCCAGGGCACCGGAATCGGCGGGGATGTAGATGCGCGGGATCATGAACGCACCTCCGCGACGATCTCTTCGATCTTTTCGTCGTCGAGCCGGCCGATCACTTCGCCGTCCAGCATCGCCGACGGCGAGCAGGCGCAGAGCCCGAGGCAGTAGACCGGTTCCAGTGTAACCGATCCGTCACGCGCGGTCTCGTGGAAATCGATGCCGAGCAGTTGCTTGACCTTGGCCGCGACCGCCTCCGAACCCATCGATTGGCAGGCTTCCGCCTGGCAGAGCTTCAGCACATGGCGGCCGGCGGGCTGGGCGCGGAAATCGTGATAAAACGTGACGACGCCGTGCACTTCAGCCCTGGAAAGGTTCAGCCCGTCGGCAATGACCGGCAAAGCGGCCTGCGGCACGTGGCCGAATTCTTCCTGGAGCTCATGGAGGATCGGCAGCAAGGGACCTTCGAGGCCCTTCAACTCGTTGACGATCGCCGCCGTGCGCGACGCGATCTCGGTACTTGCAGGCTGCATCGGCATGCAGCGCCCTCCCTGGTCGTTGGCGACCCAATGTATGTCACCCCAAAATATAGAGCGGTTTTGGGGCAACGACATGCATAGGGCGCAAATTCGCTAAGTCCTTACGAAATCAGAGGAAACCCCCGAGATCAATAAAGCTCTCCCGTTGCTTGATAGAAATTTTCTATCAAGTCCACCGGTTCGCCTTGTCTAACCTAGCGATGGGCGCGGAAATCGTCTGCCAGCGCCATCGCCTCGTCCAGCAGCGCCTGCACCAGCGGCGTATGCGGCTCGCGCGGCGCCGCCACCAGCCCGACCGTGTGGCTGGCATCCGGATCGACGATCGGAATGGCCCGGATCGGTTCGGAAAAACCGAATGTTTCCGCCAGGTTGAGCGGCATGATCGACGACCATTTGCCGGTCCGGATATGCGAGAACAGCACGATCATCGAGTTGGATTCCAGCGTCGGCCGCACTTGCACGCCGGCTTCCGCCAGATGCTGGTCGATGATGCGGCGGTTCTGCATGTCCGGCGTCAGCAGGCAGAGCGGCAGCTGGCTGATCTCGGCCCACGTCACTTTGTCGCGGTCGGAATAGGGGTTCCCGACCGCCGTGATCAGCTGGTAGCGCTCGTCATAGAGCGGCACGCTGGTCACCCGCCCCAGCGGCTCGTTGTCGAGATAGGTGATGCCGGCATCGATATCGAGATTGCCGAGCAGCGTCAGCACCTCGATCGAGGTGCGCGACAGCACCGAGAAGGTGACGCCGGGATGCTTTTCGCGGAACGGCGTCGTCAGTCGTGCCACCATGGCGAGCGCGGTCGGCACGGCGGCGATGCGGATGCGGCCGGACAGGCCGTGGCGCGCCGCCCGCATCTCCTCGCGCATGGTCCTTGAATCGCCGACGATGCGTCGGGCCCACACCAGTACCTGCTTGCCTTCCGGCGTCAGGCCCTGGAAGCGCGAGCCGCGCAGCACCAGCATGACGCCGAGCTGTTCTTCGAGTTGCTTGATGCCGGCCGACAGCGTCGGCTGGGTGACGCCGCACACCTCGGCCGCGCGGCCGAAATGCTCTTCCCTGGCGAGCGCGATGAAGAATTCCAGCTTGTCGATCATGTCATCCGATCCGCGGTTTGCCCAAGGTCGAGGAAATCGCCCTGCTGCGCAAGACGCATGGCCAATCGGATCTCATCCACATTTTTGAGCCGGCTATCTGTTTTCCCGTGTCGCGCATGGCGTTATTTGGGACGGACGGAAGCAGGGAGGACGAGATGCTGAATTGGTTTCGCAAGCTGTTGCCCCGCGAGGATCGCTTCTTCGACCTGTTCGAACGGCATTCGCGCACGGTGGTCGGCGGCGCCGAGGCGCTCGAGCAGCTTCTCCAGGGCAAGGACATCGACCGCTGGTGTCAGAAGATCATCGATCTCGAGGACGAGGCGGACGGCATCACCGCGGAGGTCCTGCTTGCCGTCAGGCGCTCCTTCATCACGCCCTTCGATCGCGGCGACATCAAGGATCTGATCCAGTCGATGGATGACGCCATCGACATGATGCACAAGACCGTCAAGACGGTGAAATTGTTCGAGATGAGGGAGTTCGATCCCCTGATGCGGGAAATGGGCGGCGTCATCGTCCAGGCTGCCCGATTGGTCGCGGAGGCCATCCCGCTGCTCGGCAAGGTGGGCGCGAACGCCGCGCGCCTGAATGCCATAGCCGAAGAGGTCATGCGCGTCGAAGGCCGCGCCGACGACCTGCACGAGCAGGGCCTGAAGGACCTGTTCAAGCGACACGGCCGCAGCGACCCGATGGCCTATCTGATCGGTTCGGAGATCTACGGTCAGCTGGAAAAGGTGGTCGACCGTTTCGAGGATGTCGCCAACGAGATCAGCGGCATCGTCATCGAGAACGTTTAGGCTATGGACGTCACTATCGCCCTTCCCCTGCTGGTCGGCCTCGTCGCCGTGGCGCTTTTCTTCGATTTCCTCAACGGCCTGCACGATGCCGCCAATTCGATCGCGACCATCGTTTCCACCCGCGTGCTCAGGCCGCACTATGCGGTGTTCTGGGCGGCTTTCTTCAATTTCATCGCCTTCCTGTTCTTTGGCCTGCATGTCGCCGAGACGGTTGGAAAAGGCATCGTCGACGCCAGCATCGTGACTCCGGCGGTGATCTTCGCCGCGCTCGTAGGCGCCATCGTGTGGAACATCGTCACCTGGATCGTGGGCATTCCGTCGAGCAGCTCGCATGCGCTGATCGGCGGGCTGGTCGGCGCCGGTGTCGCCAAGGCCGGAACCGGCGCCATCGTCTGGTCCGGGCTCGGCAAGACGGTTGCGGCGATCGTGCTTTCGCCGGCTACCGGATTCGTCCTGGCGCTCGTTCTCGTCCTCATCGTCTCCTGGCTGTTCGTGCGCCAGACGCCGTTCGCCGTCGACAATACGTTCCGTGTCCTGCAGTTCTTTTCCGCCTCGCTCTATTCGCTGGGACATGGCGGCAATGACGCACAGAAGACCATGGGCATCATCGCCGTGCTGCTCTATTCGCAAGGCATGCTCGGCCAGAGCTTTTATGTGCCGCTCTGGGTCGTCATCACCTGCCAGTCGGCGCTGGCGCTGGGCACGCTGCTCGGCGGCTGGCGCATCGTTCACACCATGGGCTCGAAAATCACCCGGCTGAACCCGATGCAGGGTTTTTGCGCCGAGACGGGCGGTGCCATAACGCTTTTTGCCGCGACATGGCTCGGTGTCCCCGTCTCCACCACGCACACCATTACCGGGGCGATCATCGGCGTCGGCGCCGCCCGCCGCGTCTCGGCGGTGCGCTGGGGCATAGCCGGCAACATCGTCGTGGCATGGGTCATCACCCTGCCGGCGACAGCGGCGATTTCAGCGCTCACCTATCTCGCCACGAGACTGGCCGGATGAAGCGGCCAGCTTGCGCCTGCGGGCGAAGCTACTTTCCCACGAGATTCAAGATGTTTCCGTCGGGATCCTTGAACCAGGCGACTTTCATGCCATGGCCGATGTGGATGTCGCCCTCGAGCGACAGACCGGGCATTTCGTAGTGCTCGAAGCTGACGCCCTTCGAGCGCAGCGACTTGACGATCGGTTCGATCTGGTCGTCGACCGCCCAGGTTACCGCCGTCGCCTTGTTGGTGCCGGCGAATTGCGAATGATAGACATTGATGACCGTGTCGCCGCTTTTGTAGACGATCAACTCGCCGTCCATGTCGTCGACCTGCTTCAGGCCGAGAGTTCCCGCATAGAAGGCCTTTGCCTTCTCCAGGTCCTTCACCGCGAGATTGGCTGTGGCATTGCTGTGCTCGAGCATGACGGTCTCCTTTCTCCGTTGGCCGCTCCCAGTTGGCTGCCGCGCCCGAAACCAGGACGATAGAGTAACCTGGAAGATAGGGTTGCACTGTTTTCCGGCGACCGCGCGACCCTGCGCAACAGGGATGCATCTTTCTGGAAGACGAAGGACGTCCGCAAAACCCGACACGCGAGCGCAAGTTTTTGAAGGCATGTCGCCGCACATGTCGTTCCGGAGCTTGGTTCTCTGCGGGAACTGCATTATCTGAACCGGCAAACGCCTGGGAAAAAGGTCATGTCCGTCAGCAAGGAAACCGTTATCGAGCGCCTGAAGACGGTCAACGGACCGGATTTCACCGGCAATATCGTCGACCTCGGCCTGGTCTCGGAGATTTTCATCGCCGATTCCAAGGTGTTCTTCTCGATCACCGTTCCCGCCGCCCGCGCGCAGGAGATGGAGCCGCTGCGCGCCGCCGCCGAGCGCGTGGTGAAAGCCATCCCCGGCGTCGCCAGCGCCGTCGTCGCGCTGACGGCGGAAAAGAAGGGCGGCGGCATGGAAGCGCCGGTTCGGCCGCGCCCGGCTCCGCAGGCGGCGCCGCCGCGCCCAACTCCCCAGGTAGCGCCGCAGCGTCCAGCGCCCGCTTCGCACAGTCACGGCAAGCGCGGCGTGCCCGGCATCGATGCGATCATCGCGGTGGCCTCTGGCAAGGGCGGCGTCGGCAAGTCGACCACAGCCGTCAACCTGGCGCTCGGCCTTGCCGCCAACGGACTGAACGTCGGCGTGCTCGATGCCGATATATACGGGCCGTCGATGCCGAGGCTGCTCAACATCCATGGCCGGCCCCAGACCGTCGATGGCAAGGTCCTGAGGCCGATGCAGAATTACGGCCTCAAGGTGATGTCGATGGGCTTCCTCGTCGACGAGGAGACGCCGATGATCTGGCGCGGCCCGATGGTGATGTCGGCGCTCACCCAGATGTTGCGCGAGGTCGAGTGGGGACCGCTCGACGTGCTGGTTGTGGACATGCCGCCCGGCACCGGTGATGCCCAGCTCACCATGGCCCAGCAGGTACCTCTCGCCGGCGCCGTCATCGTCTCGACGCCGCAGGACCTCGCCCTGATCGATGCGCGCAAGGGCCTCAACATGTTCAAGAAGGTCGACGTGCCGCTGCTCGGCATCGTCGAGAACATGAGCTATTTCCTCGCGCCCGACACCGGCAAGCGCTACGACATCTTCGGTCATGGCGGCGCGCGCCGCGAGGCCGAGCGACTGGGTGTCACCTTCCTGGGCGAAGTGCCGCTCGAAATGGGTATCCGTGAAAGCTCGGACGCCGGCTCGCCGGTGGTGGTGGCCAAGCCGGACGGCGCCGAGGCGAAGATCTATCGCGACATCGCCAAAAAGGTCTGGGACAGGGTCCAGGAAGAGCGCGGTGCGTCGGAAGCTGCCGTGCCGTCGATAGTCTTCGAGTAACGCGGCTGTCCTCCCTCAAGGGGGGGAGGGTCAGCCCGCCACTTTCTCACCGAATGTCGAGAAGAACTGTCCGGCCAGCTTCTTTGATGTCGATTGGATCAGCCGGCTGCCGAGCTGGGCGATCTTGCCGCCGACATCAGCCTTGGCGGCATATTTGAGCACCGTCGTGTCCGCGCCGTCGGCGGTCAGCGTCACGTCGGCGCCGCCCTTCGCAAAGCCGGCGATGCCGCCCTTGCCTTCGCCCTGGATGGTATAGGAATGTGGCGGCTTGAGGTTCTTCAACGTCACCTCGCCGTTGAAGGTCGCCTTGATCGGCCCGATCTTCAACACCACGGTCGCGGCCATCTCGGTGTCCGATTTCTTTTCCAGGCTCTTGCAGCCGGGAATGGCCTCCCTGAGGATGTCCGGGTCGTTGAGGGCGTTCCAGACTTTCTCAACGGGTGCGGCGATCCGTTCCTCGCCTTCGATCACCAAAGCCATCAAGACCTCCGGATTGCTGATGCCGATTGGTCGTAGCGCGTGGCCCTTAATCTGTCTATCGCACCAAAGTGCGGGTCTGCGGCGCTCGTGCCTCTTGCTTGCGTGAGCGCGTTGTCATATCGATTTGTCATACAAATACGGAGACCACCATGGCAGGCGCCCCCACCAAGAAGAAGAAATTTCGCTCGCAGGAGTGGTTCGATAATCCCGACAATCCGGGCATGACGGCGCTCTATCTCGAGCGCTACCTCAATTACGGACTGACACGCGCCGAGCTGATGTCGGGCAAGCCGCTGATCGGCATCGCGCAGACGGGCTCCGATCTCTCGCCCTGCAATCGGCACCATCTCGAACTCGCCAAGCGTGTGCGCGAAGGCATCGTGTCGATGGGCGGCATCCCCTTCGAGTTCCCGTGCCATCCGATCCAGGAGACAGGCAAGCGCCCGACCGCGGCGCTCGACCGCAACCTTGCCTATCTCGGCCTCGTCGAGGTGCTCTACGGCTATCCGATCGACGGCGTGGTGCTCACCATAGGCTGCGACAAGACCACGCCCGCACTCTTGATGGCGGCGGCCACCGTCAATATTCCGGCGATCGCGTTTTCGGTCGGTCCGATGCTCAACGGCTGGCACAAGGGCAAGCGCACCGGTTCCGGCACCATCGTCTGGGAATCGCGCCAGCGGCTGTCGGCCGGCGAGATCGACTATGACGAATTCATGGACATCGTCGCCTCATCGGCGCCGTCGACCGGCTATTGCAACACCATGGGCACCGCCACCACGATGAACTCGCTGGCCGAGGCGCTCGGCATGCAGCTACCCGGCTCGGCCGCCATCCCCGCGCCCTATCGCGAGCGCGGCCAGATGGGCTACGAGACGGGCAGGCGCATCGTCGAGATGGTGCATGAGGACCTGAAGCCTTCCGACATCATGACCCGCAAGGCGTTCGAGAACGCCATCGTCGTCAACTCGGCCATCGGCGGTTCCACCAACGCGCCGATCCACCTCAACGCCATTGCCCGCCATCTCGGCGTGCCGCTCGACAACGACGACTGGCAGAACGTTGGCCTCAATATCCCGCTCCTCGTCAACCTGCAGCCGACGGGCGAGTATCTCGGCGAGGACTACCACCGTGCCGGCGGTGTGCCGGCGGTGGTGGCCGAGCTGATGAAGGGCGGCCTGCTGCCGCATCCCGATGCGATCACCGCCAACGGCAAGACCATGGGCGACAATTGCAGGGATGCCGTCAACGAGAACCCCGAGGTGATCAGCAGCGCCGCCAGGCCGCTCAAGGCCAATGCCGGCTTCATCAACCTCAAGGGCAATCTGTTCGATTCCGCGATCATGAAGACCAGCGGCATCTCGCCCGAATTCCGCGAGCGCTATCTCTCCAACCCGAACGATCCGGAGGCCTTCGAAGGCAACGCCATGGTCTTCGACGGTCCGGAAGATTACCACGCTCGCATCGACGATCCGGCGCAAGGGATCGACGAGCACACGATCCTGTTCATGCGCGGCGCCGGTCCGGTCGGCTATCCGGGCGGCGCAGAGGTGGTCAACATGCAGCCGCCGGCCTACCTCATCAAAAAAGGCATCCATTCGCTGGCCTGCATCGGCGATGGCCGTCAGTCCGGCACGTCCGGCTCGCCGTCGATCCTCAATGCCTCGCCGGAAGCCGCCGTCGGCGGCGGCCTCGCGCTGCTAAAGACCGGCGATCGCGTCCGCATCGATCTCAGGAAGGGCACTGCCAACATCCTGGTCAGCGACGAGGAGATCGCCAGGCGGCGGGCCGAGCTGCAGGGCAATGGCGGCTATCACTATCCCAAGCACCAGACGCCCTGGCAGGAGATCCAGCGCGGCATGGTCGACCAGTTCTCGGCCGGAATGGTGCTAAAGCCGGCGGTGAAGTACCAGGACGTAGCGCATACCAGTGGCGTGCCGCGCGACAATCACTGAGGTTTCCTGCTTAAAGCATGTCTCCCGAAAGTGGGAACCGGTTTGGGACAAAGACATGCGTAGAATCAAAAACCTAAAGCGCAGGGAGCGAATCTGAAAGATCGCGACGCGCTTTAGGGAATCGACGGGCGGCTTGCGAAGCGCGGGCCGCCCCTTTTCTTACGCCCTTGTTTCAGCCGCTTTGCCAATCCAGATAGGCGTCATCTCGGCTGGACAAGACCATCATGGCGAAACGGCGCTCTTCCCTCGGCTTCCTCGGCATGTTCGGTCGCTCGGGCGACCTGCGCCAGCTCGATGATGCTCTGCGCCAGGCGGACCTGCATCCCGCCTTGGTGCCAGAGGGCGTGAAACTCACCATCGTCAATCTGATGAACGACCGCTGGCCGGAAGAGCCGCCGCCGCAGGCCTATCAATCGGTGGCGCAACTCTGCGGCTATTGCATCGCCGGGCCTGAAACCTTTGAGCGCGCCAATGGCAGGGAACGCACGTTGGAGGCCGAGCACCGCATCGAGGCCGCGCTCGAAGCCGGCGACAGTTTCGATGCGCAGATCGTGCTGATGACGCTGCACGCGAAGCTTATCAGTGCCGAAGTCGTCGAGCGCTACGGACTGACTGCCGAGTGATCTGCGGGATAGAGCTTATCCGCCCATCTTGTTGCGCGGCAGTTTGATCATCTCGCCGAAGCGGGCGCGCAGCTTGTCGTCGACGAGCCGCGACACATGCCGCGGAAAACGCTCGGCAAGCACGCGCTTCTTCTCGGCGATCGCCCGTTGCAGGATGTCGGGCCGGCCCTTCTCGTTCCATTCCTTGGGCGAGAACCGGTCGCCGACCGCGGGATAGAAATATTCCGTCTGCATCAGCTTCAGCGTCTGCTCGTTGCCGAGATAGTGGCCAGGTCCCTTCAGGCAGACATCGGTAATGGTGTCGATCGACAGCGCGTTGTCGGTTACCTCGATGCCGCGCACGCAGCGCAGGCAGTGGCCAAGCATGTCGTTGTCGATGATCAGGCTTTCGAGGCAGAAGCCGAGCAGCGAGGCATGCATGCCGGCCGATTCATAGACGAGGTTGAGACCTGACAGCCCCGCCATCACATTGGTGATGCCCTTTTCGTAACCGGCCTGGATGTCGGGCAGCTTCGAGTCCGTCATGCCGGCAGCCGAGCCGCCGGGCAGGTCGTAATATTGCGCCATCTGCGCGCAGGCTGCGGTCAGCACCGACTGCTCGGCCGAGCCGCCGGACATAGCCCCGGTCCTGAGGTCGGAGACGAACGGCCAGGTGCCGAAGATCGCCGGATGGCCGGGTTTTATCGCGTTGACATAGACCAGGCCCATCAGCACTTCCGCCACTGCCTGCACGACAGCACCAGCGATGGCGGCGGGAGCCGTGGCGCCGGCCTGGCCGGCCGAGAGCAGCAGGATCGGGATGCCGCCCTCGACGCAGGCTTCGAGCACGCCGCAGGCGTCCTCGGCGAATTTCATTGGCGGCACGACGAAGCAGTTCGAGTTGGACACGAAAGGCCGCGCCCTGAAATTCTCCTCGCCGCCGGCGATCGCATAGAGCATTTCCAGAGCCGGCTTGACGTTCTCGCGCACCGTGAACGATGTGCCGACATGTTTCGATGTCCCCATCACGCAGGCATAGAGCGTGTTGAAATCCATCTCGAGCGGATCGGGGATGTCGCGCGGCACCATCGTGCGCTGGAAGAAATGGATGTTGTCGAGCCCGTCGACGAGGCGGGCGGCGTCGTAGATGTCCTGCAGCTGCGATTCGCGGTATTCGCGCTTCTCGACGTCGACGAGATGCACCGCCGCACCGGCCGTGCCGTAGTGCACGCGCTTACCCTGGATCACCATGTCGTGTCTGGGATCCTGGCCGTGAAGCGTGAAGTGGCGCGCCGCTTGTCTGATCGTGTCGAGCACCAGCGCCCGCGGCAGGCGGACGCGCCCGTCATCGCCATAGATTGCGCCGACCCTGGTCAGCGCTTCGATGCAGGAGGGAATGGCGTTGGCGAAGCCGACCGTCTCCAGAAGCGTCAGCACCGCCTCGTGGATGCGCTCGCAGTCGTTCTGGCTCAATGGGCCGTAGCTGCCGCCTTCGAGGCCGGGCCGCACCGGACGGATATCGTCTGCGAGCGGCGCTGCCCGCATCGCGCGGCGCGCTTCGCGCCCGCCGGACCGCCGCGAACGCTGGTCCGACGACGCTTCCTGCTTCTCAAGAGCCACTGACATGGAAAGCACTCCACCTTTGGTTTTTCAGGGGCAGGGTGTGTGGCGGTTGGTCCACCATCGGCCTGCCTCGTCCCCTATAGGCTGCGACTATGCCGCCGGCATTGGCACAGCCTATGGGCCAACCAACTCCGTCGAATATGCCAGAATGCTAAAGCGATGAAACGCGCCAAAATAAAGAGAGCCGGCGAAGCGCCGGCTCTCTTTTCGGTAGTTCGTAGCGATCAGGCGGCAGCAGGCCTGCGTCCGGCCGCGGTGGCGAGCTCCCGGATGCCCGGCTCGATGTGCTGCAGCGAGATCGAGGAGATGCCCAAGCGCATGAAACGCGAGGGCTTTTCGCTGCGTTCGAAGAAGCGGTCGCCGGGCTCGATGATGACGCTGCGCGATGCGGCGGCCTCCGCGAGACCACGTGAATCGGTGCCGCGCGGCCCCTCCAGCCAGAGCGATGTTCCGCCCGCCGAGTCGGTCGAACGCCACTCTGGCAAGAAAGCAGAAATCGCATGGACCAGGCGCTTGCGCCGCTCGTCGAAAGCGGCGGACAGCCGGCGCACCAGCGCCTCGTGGTGACCGAGCGAAAGGAACAGCGCCACCGCGCGCTGGTTGTTCGCCGGCGGGTGCCTGAGCATGAAGCGGCGAAGCGCGCGAAGCTCGGCGATCAGCCCGGCCGAGGCGACGATGTAGCCAAGCCGCAGGCCTGGCGCCAGCGTCTTCGACATCGAGCCGACATAGATGACGCGACCTGAGCGGTCGAGGCTCTTCAGCGCCTGCTGCGGCGCCTCGTCGAGGAGCTGGCTGTCGTAGCCGTCCTCGATGATGATCTGGTTGTTGCGGTTGGCCCGCGCCAACAGGTCCTGCCGCCGCTCCGCCGACAGCGGCACCATGGTCGGGCAATGATGGCTGGGAGTGACGAAGACGAAGCCTGAATCGCTGGGGATCGCCGAGGTCACGATGCCCGACTGGTCGACCGGTACCGGCTGGATGTCGGCGCCGGCGAGCCGGAAGATCGAGCGAGCGTCCGGATAGCCCGGGTCTTCCATCGCCACCTTCGAGCCCTTCGTCATCAGCAGCGAGGCGAGCATATAGAGTGCGTTCTGCGCGCCCAGCGTCACGATGATCTCGTCCGGATTGGCGAAGATGCCGCGGCGCGGCAAAAGCCGGGCCTGGATCTGCTCGATCAGCAGCGGATCGTCGCGGTCCACCATGTCGGATGCCCAGTTGCGGATCTCGAGCACCGCGAGCGCCATGCGGTTGCATTCGCGCCATTCGGCGGTCGGGAACAGCGCCGGATCGAACTGGCCGTAGACGAACGGATAGGAGGACTTGATCCAGTTGTCATGCTTGGCCGGCGGCGGCATGTCGCTGGCGGCGATCTGCCGGCGCGCCTTCCAGTCGATCTCGTTCTGCTGGTCGGGTGCCTTCTGGTGTGGCTTGGCGGGGGTGGCCAGCACGTCGGGGTTGACGAAATGGCCGCGCCGCTCGCGCGCCACCAAAAAGCCCTGGTCGACCAGCTGCTGGAAGGCAAGCACCACCGTGCCGCGGGCAACCCCAAGTTTTTCCGCCAGAATCCGGCAGGACGGCAGCGGCATCGAGGCGGCGATTTGTCGGTCGAGGATGGCTGCTACGATCGCCTGGCGGATCTGCGCCTGGAGGGTTTGTCCGGATTCGGCCGAAATCCGGAACAGGCCGGACCATATGGCCGTGTCATTGCGCTGTGGCATGGGAGATCTTCCTCGGATGGCCAGCTGTTTTCACTTGGCTGGACCAGTCGAGTGTAGGGGTGGCACAAGGGGTTGCGCCAATCAATTTTTCTGATCGCTGGGATTTATGCCAGTGATCCATTGGCCAGAAGTGGTCCGTCCATTGGCCGCAAAAAGGTGCTGCGGCGCATCATAAAAGCGTGATGCGGTGCGGCATAAAGGCGTGGCGCCTTGCCTCATCGAGGCGTGATGCCTTAGGTCATCGAAGCGTGACGCCTCGCGTCATCGAGACGTGACGCTTTGCGTCATCGGGGCGTGACCCTTAGGTCATCGAGGCGTGACCTTAGGTCATCGAGGCGTGACCTTTGGTCATCGCCGCCGCGCTTGAACGAAAAAAAGGAAATCGGCTCAATAGAATGTCGCGACGACACGCGCCGGAAACATCCAGCCTGTTAAAATCATTGTAAAAACCCGTCAGGAGCCCGCCAGTGGACCAGTCAGCCTTCGACAAGCAACTTGCCGCGTTGCGTGACCAGCGCGTTGCGGCCAAGGGCACCATGCGCGAAGCCTTCGCCGCCGATCCCAAGCGCTTCGAAAAATTCTCCGCCACCGATGGCGACCTTCTGCTCGACTGGTCGAAATGCGCGGTCGACGCCGACACGATGGCCATGCTGGAGAAGCTAGCCGGCGCCGCCGATCTCGAAGGCCGCCGCGCCGCGATGTTCGAAGGCAAGAAGATCAACGTCACCGAGGGCCGCGCCGTACTGCACACGGCGTTGCGCAATTTGACCGGCAAGGGCGTCGTGGTCGATGGCCAGGACACCAAGGCCGATGTGATTGCCGTGCTCGACGCCATGGGCGCCTTCGCCGATGCCATCCGCTCCGGCGAGGCGGCCGGCGCCACCGGAAAGAAGATCACCGACATCGTCAACATCGGCATCGGCGGCTCGGACCTTGGGCCGGCGATGGTCACGCTGGCGCTCGCCCCCTACCACGACGGCCCGCGCGCGCATTACGTCTCCAATGTCGACGGCGCCCACATCCACGACACGCTGAAGGGTTTGTCTCCCGAAACGACGCTGTTCATCGTCGCCTCCAAGACCTTCACCACGGTCGAGACGATGACCAACGCCGAGACGGCGCGCAAATGGGTGGAGAAGGCGCTGGGCAAGGAGGCGATCGGCAAGCATTTCGCCGCCGTCTCGACCGCGCTCGACCTGGTGGCGAAATTCGGCATCGAAAAGGACCGCGTCTTCGGCTTCTGGGACTGGGTCGGCGGCCGCTACTCGGTCTGGAGCGCCATCGGCCTGCCGGTGATGATCGCCATCGGTCCGCGCAACTTCCGCGCCTTCCTCGACGGCGCGCATGAGATGGACGAGCATTTCCGCTCAGCACCCCTGCGGAAGAATCTGCCGGCTCTGCTCGGGCTGATCGGCTGGTGGCACCGCGTCGTCTGCAAATATCCGGCGCGCGCCGTCATTCCCTACGATCAGCGCCTGTCGCGCCTGCCGGCCTACCTGCAGCAGCTCGATATGGAATCGAACGGCAAGGGTGTGACGCTGGATGGCGGCGCCGTCGCGACGCCGACCGGTCCCCTGGTTTGGGGCGAGCCCGGCACCAACGGCCAGCATGCCTTCTTCCAGCTTTTGCACCAGGGCACCGATTTCATCCCGGTCGAGTTCCTCGCTGCGGCCGTCGGCCACGAGCCGGAGCTGAAGACCCATCACGACCTGCTGCTCGCCAACTGCCTGGCTCAGTCGGAGGCCTTCATGAAGGGCCGCACGCTGGAAGAGGCGCGCGCGCAGATGCTGGCCAAAGGCATGAAGCCCGCCGATGTCGACCGCATCGCGCCGCACCGCGTGTTTTCGGGCAACCGCCCCTCGCTCACCATTCTTTATCGCAAGCTCGATCCACGCACGCTCGGCCGGCTGATCGCGCTATACGAGCATCGCGTCTTCGTCGAGGGCACGTTGTTCAACATCAATTCATTCGACCAATGGGGTGTCGAATTGGGCAAGGAACTGGCGACGGGCCTGCTGCCTGTCGTGGAAGGCAAGGAGACTGCCGCAAAACGCGACGCCTCGACTGCCGGACTGGTGGCTCATATCCACCAATTGCGCCGCGCGGAGTAAAAGGATTTGGCGGATATCAAGGGAATTCTGTTCGACAAGGACGGCACGCTTGTCGACTTCAACGCAACCTGGCTCGGCATCGCCGATTTCATGGCCATGGACGCCGCCGAGGGCGACCGCTGGAAGGCCGACAGGCTGCTCGCCGCCGCCGGCTTCGATTTCGTCAGCAAGCGCTTCAAGCCCGATTCGATCTTTGCTTCCGGCTCGAACATGGATGTCGTCGAGCTCTGGTTTCCACGCCTGTCGGACGAGGACCAACTGCTGGCCGTCTCCCGCTTCAACGAGATCACCTCCGTGCAGGGATCATCGATGGCGGTCGCCCTTCCCGGCATCATCGATTCGCTGAGGACGCTGCACAAGAAATCCTTCCGCATGGGCGTTGCCACCAACGATTCCACCAGTGGCGCCGAAAAGACGCTCGCCACGCTCGGCGTCGCGCAGCTCTTCGACGCTGCCTTCGGCTACGATGCCGTGGCCAACCCCAAGCCGGCGCCCGACACCGTCGTCGCGTTCTGCGACCTGACCGGGCTGAAGCCCAGCGAGATCGCCATGGTCGGCGACAACCGCCACGACCTCGAAATGGCGCGTGCCGGCGGCTGCGGGCTGGCGGTGGGCGTTCTTTCCGGCACCGGCACGCGCGACTCGCTGTCGCCGATGGCCGACGTCATCCTGGATTCGGTTGCCGACCTGCCGGATTTTCTGGCCGCGCGGGTGAGCGTGGCGGCAGGCTGAAGCAATTCCAGGAAAAGTGTGCGACGGTTTTCCGCTAGAGCAGGTCAGCGATTCCGCCAGAGATGAGTTGCCCTAACCGGCGCCCTCCGGCACAAACGCAAACACTCCGCTCGGATTCGGCTCGCCGCCCCCGTTTCCGCCGACATCAGGCACCAGATATTCGCCAAGCAGGCGAAGCCGCGGCCTGGGCAGCCAGGCGCGGCCCGGGTCGCCGACCAGCACGTCGATGCCGGCGGCAAGGCACCGGTCGAGGAATGGGATGACCCGCCGCGCGACCGCCCGTCCGTAAAAAACATCGCCGGCCAGCACCAGATCGACGCCGGGCGGCGGACCGTCGGTGATGTCCTCGCCGATTATGGTCATGGCGACGCCGTTGGCCGCGGCATTGAGACCCAGCGCGACAATGCCGTTGCGGTCGATTTCCGCCGCGACCACCTCGCTTGCTCCGGCCTTTGCCGCGGCGATGCCGACAAGGCCGGAACCGGCGCCGAAGTCGAGCACGCGGCGGCCCGCAACGCTCGAAGGCCGGTCGAGGATGTAGCGCGCCAGCACCGCGCCGCCCGCCCAGGCATAGGCCCAGTAGGGCGGCTGCGGCGCGGCGGCGTGTTCGCGCCTGCCGCCGTCCGGCTCCAGCAGCCGTCTCAGCCCGCCGCCGGGATGGGCTGTGTAGAGGCGAATTTCAGGCAACGACGGCACCGGCAAAAGCCGCATGTTCGCCTTGATGAATTCCGCCGGATCGAGGCCCGCGCGGCGCTCTGGTGTCACACCGGCGGCACTGTCGGCCAAGTTATTCCCGCAATGCGCGCCGCAAGATCTTGCCGACCGGCGTCTTCGGCAGCTCGCTGCGGAATTCGATGTATCTCGGCCGCTTGTAGCCGGTCAGGTTCTCGCGGCAATAGGCAGTAAGCGCCTCGAGGGTGAGCGCCGGGTCCTTCTTGACCACGAACAGCTTCGGCACCTCGCCGGAATGCTCGTCCGGCACACCGATCGCCGCCACTTCCAGCACGCCCGGGTGGTGCGCCACGACCTCTTCCAGCTCGTTCGGATAGACGTTGAAGCCGGAGACCAGGATCATGTCCTTCTTGCGGTCGACGATCTTGGTGTAGCCGCGCTCGTCCATGAAGCCCATGTCGCCCGACTTGAAGAAGCCGTCCTTGGTCATCACCTTGGCGGTCTCGTCCGGACGGTTCCAGTAACCGGCCATCACCTGCGGCCCGCGGATGCAGATCTCGCCGACTTCACCGAGCGGCACGTTGTTGCCGTCGTCGTCGCGGATGGCGATCTCGGTCGAAGGCAGCGGCAGACCGATCGTGCCGGTGAAGTCGCTTGAGCTGAACTTGTTGGCGGTGGCCACCGGCGAGGTCTCGGAAAGCCCGTAGCCCTCGCTCACCGGACAGCCGGTCAGCGCCTTCCAGCGCTCGGCCACGCCCTTCTGCACCGCCATGCCGCCGCCAAGCGTCAGGATCAGCGGCCTGAAGTCGAGCCTGCGGAAATCCTCATTGTTGAGCAGCGCGTTGAACAGCGTGTTGAGGCCGGGGAAGATGTGGGCCGGATATTTCTGCAGTTCCTTGACGAAGCCCGGAATATCGCGCGGGTTCGGAATGAGCACGTTCTGGGCGCCTTGCTGCATGCCCATCAGTGCGTTCACCGTCAGCGCGAAGATGTGGTAGAGCGGCAGCGCGCAGATGAAGTTGAGATGCGCCGGCTTCGGCTTGACCGTGTAGGCGTCCTCCACCCACAGCGAATTCTGCGCCACGTTGGACAAGACGTTCCGGTGCAGCAGCGTCGCACCCTTCGAGACGCCGGTCGTGCCGCCGGTATATTGCAGGAAGGCGATATCGTCACCCGACACCGCCGCGGGCTTGAAGGCGAGGTGCCCGCCGGCCTTCAGCGCGGCGTTGAATTTGACGTGGCCGGGCAGCGACCAGATGGGAACCATCTTCTTCACCCGCCGCACGACGAGGTTGACGATCGCTCCCTTCAGGCCGCCCAGCATGTCGCCCATCGCCGCGACCACCGCATGCTTGACCGCCGTCCGGGCGATCACCGCCTGCAGCGTGTTGGCGAAGTTTTCCAGGATGACGATGGCCTGCGCGCCGGAATCCTTGAGCTGGTGTTCCAGCTCGCGCGGCGTGTAGAGCGGGTTGACGTTCACCACCGTGAAGCCGGCGCGAAGCACCGCCATCATCGCCACCGGATATTGCAGCACATTCGGCATCATCAGCGCCACGCGCGCGCCCTTCTCCAGCCCTTTCGACTGCAGATAGGCGGCGAAGGCTGCCGAAAGCCGCTCGAGCTCGGCGTAGGAGATCGACTTGCCCATACAGACGAAGGCCGGCCGGCCGGCAAACTCCTTGCAGGCGCCGACAAGGAAGTCGCCGATCGAATTGTATGGTAGCGGGCCGATCTCGGCCGGCATGTTCTTCGGATAGTTCTTGAGCCACGGCTTTTCCGGCAGCCCGGCGGTGAGTTCCGTGATCGCCTTCGGCAGATGCTTGACCGGAGCGGATGCCGGCTTTGCGGTGCTCGCTGCCTTTGCGGCGGCGAGCTTGTTGGTTTTTGCGGTCTTAGCCTTGGTGATGGACTTGGGGCTCGTCTTTGCTTGAGCGGCAACTGGCTTCGCGGCGGCCTTGGGCTTGGAAGCCGTCTTTGCGGGTGAAGAAGTCTTGGCCGGTGAGGCCTTGGCCGACGAAGTCTTTGCAGGTGAAGCCTTGGGCGCGCCGGCATTGGTGGTCGCGGCCTTTGCCTTCGACGGGGGCGTCGTCTTTACTGCTTTTGCCACCAAATCCCTCCCTGGTGTGCCTTGTCTTGCTGCCTCGCGGCGCGTCCGCCTCCGATATCGGAAGCGTTCTCCGCTGCCGCCGATCGCGGATTCCCAAGAAATCCGGCATAGCGCCTATGTATTGCCTCTATCAGCGGCCGTGCAAGTCTTGCCCCAGCGGCAGCGGCGGAAAGATTTGCCGTCGAAATCTCTTCGCCCGATCGCTCCTCGAAGCGCATGCGGACGAGGACCGGGATTGCAAGCAGGGGCTCCTCGTTCTGATTTCGGGAAACGGTCGATCAATAAAAAAATGCGGTCGTTAACAATGTCGTGAGCGAAAAATTCTGCTCATTTTTTCCGCTATTTGAGGAGAATACGGATTCTTTTCCTGCTTACCATGGGGTACGCAAACGAGGTGTTCCAAAGCCCGAAAAACGGTGCTTATATGCGCGCTTCGCGAGCCTGATAGAGGGGCTTGGAAGAACATCAGGGAGTGCTCAATGAAAAAGACAATGACTTTTGCAGCCGCGTTGCTGGCTGCAAGCGTCCTGGGTGGCATGGCCAATGCAAAGACGCTTGTCTATTGCTCGGAAGCGTCGCCGGCCAATTTTGACCCGGGTACGACGACGGGCGGTAACGACTTCGACGCTTCGTCGCGCACGGTCTATTCGCGCCTCGTCGAGTTCAAGCATGGCGGCACCGAGATCGAGCCGGGCCTTGCCGACAAATGGGAAATCTCCGACGACGGCCTAGTCTATACTTTCCACCTGCATCCGGGCGTGAAGTTCCAGACCACCGACTATTTCAAGCCGACCCGCGACCTCAACGCCGACGACGTCATCTTCTCCTTCGACCGTCAGTTCAACAAGCAGAATCCGTGGAACGGTGACAAATATCTACCGAACCTGACCTGGGACTACTACACCGGCATGGACATGCCGAAATACGTCGCCAAGTGGGAAAAGGTCGACGACCTCACCGTCAAGCTGACGCTGACCGAGCCGAACGCGCCGATGCTGGCCAACCTCGGCATGGATTTCGCCTCGATCGTCTCGAAGGAATATGCCGACCAGCTCGAGAAGGATGGCAAGATGGCCGACTTCTCGACCAAGCCGATCGGCACCGGCCCGTTCCAGTTCGTCGATTATCAGCTGGATTCGGTCATCCGTTATGCGGCGAACCCCGACTACTTCAAGGGCAAGGAGAAGATCGACGATCTCGTCTTCGCCATCACGCCCGACGCGACCGCTCGTACCCAGAAGGTGCTGGCCGGCGAATGCGATATCGCACCCTACCCGAATCCGGCCGACCTCGCCACCATCAAGGCCAACAAGGACGTAACCCTGATGGATCAGGCCGGCCTCAACATCGGCTATATGAGCTACAACACGACGATCCCGCCGCTCGACAAGCCAGAGGTTCGTCATGCGCTCAACCAGGCGATCGACCGGGAAGCCCTGATCAAGGCGCTGTTCCAGGATGCAGGCGCCACGCCGGCCCAGAATTTGATCCCGCCGACCATGTGGTCGTGGAACAAGGACGTGAAGTTCGATTCCTATGATCCGGATGCGGCCAAGAAGGTGTTGGCCGATGCCGGTCTGAAGGAAATCCAGCTCTGGGCCTCCGACCGCGTGCGTCCGTACAACCCGAACTTCCAGCGCGCGGCTGAACTGATCCAGGCCGACTGGGCCAAGGTCGGCGTCAAGGCGGAGATCGTCAACTACGAGTGGACCAAGTATCGCGCGGAGGGCAAGAAGAAGGATCGTCCGGGCGCGTTCCAGGTCGGCTGGACCGGCGACAATGGCGATCCGGACAACTTCTTCGCCACCCTCTTCGCCTGCTCGGCCATCGGCGTCTCGAACTACTCCAGCTGGTGCGACAAGGACTTCGAGGACCTGATCCAGAAGGCCAAGAAGACCAGCGACCAGGGTGAGCGCGCCAAGCTGTACGAACAGGCGCAGGTGATCTTCCAAAAGCAGGCCCCCGCCTTCCTGCTGGCCCACAGCCAGGTCTACTCGATCGTTCGCAACAACGTCAGCGGCTACAAGATGGACCCGCTCGGCATTCATCGCTTCGACGGCGTTGACAAGGCCGAGTAATATTGCGAACGGGGCGGCGCAATTTTAGCGCCGCCCCATTCCATTCGACGATGCTCCGATATCTTCTCAACAAAATAGCACTTCTGATCCCGACCCTGGTCGGCATCACCATCTGCGCCTTCGCCTTCGTCCGGCTGCTGCCCGGCGATCCGATACTGGCCATGGCCGGTGAGCATGGCGTGTCGCCGGCGCGCTACGAAGAGCTCAAGGAACAGTTCGGCTATAACCTGCCGATCTGGGAGCAGTACGCGCGTTATGTCGGCGAGGTCGCCACCGGCGATTTCGGCGTTTCTATTTCATCCAAGCGCCCGGTAATGGAAGAGTTCAAGACGCTCTTCCCTGCGACGTTGGAACTCTCCTTCTTCGCCATGATCTTCGCCATGGTGATCGGCATCCCGGCCGGCATATTCGCCGCCGTCAAGCGCGGTTCCTGGTTCGACCAGTCGCTGATGGGCACAGCCCTCGTCGGCTATTCCATGCCGATCTTTTGGTGGGGCCTGCTGCTCATCATCTTCTTTTCCGGTTATCTCGGCTGGACGCCGGTGTCGGGCCGCATCGGCCTGCAATTCTTCCTGAAGCCGATCACCGGCTTCATGACCATCGACAGCATCCTCCACGGTAAGTGGGATGCGTTTCGTTCGGCACTCAGCCATCTCGTCCTGCCCGCGATCGTGCTCGGCACCATTCCGCTGGCGGTGATCGCTCGCCAGACGCGCTCGGCCATGCTCGAGGTGCTGGGCGAGGACTATGTCCGTACCGCTCGCGCCAAGGGGCTTTCGGCCGCCCGCGTCATCGGCGTGCACGCTTTGCGCAACGCGCTGATCCCGGTCGTCACCACCATCGGCCTGCAGGTCGGCACGCTGCTTGCCGGCGCCATTCTCACCGAAACCATCTTTGCCTGGCCGGGCATCGGCAAGTGGATGGTCGATTCCATCTTCAAGCGCGACTATGTCGTCGTGCAGTCAGGTCTGCTTTTGATCGCCCTCATCGTCATGGCCGTGAACCTCGTCGTCGACGTGCTCTATGCCGTCATCAACCCGCGCATCAGGGCGGCGTGATGAGTCAGTCGACCGAAATCGCCCCAATGGCCGCCGGCAGCCCGGACCGACTGACCGGCTTCAAGACCTTCTGGCACTATTTCTCGGTCAATCGCGGCGCTGTCATCGGCCTCTTCGTCTTCATCCTGTTGGTGCTGGCAGCACTCTTCGCGCCGCTTCTCGCGCCCTATGCGCCCGACATCCAGGACAAGACCGCGTTCCTCAGGCCTCCGGCCTGGCAGACGGGTGGCAGCACCCAATATCTGCTTGGCACCGATCCGGTCGGCCGAGACATCCTTTCGCGCCTGCTTTACGGCGCGCGCTTCTCGCTGCTGATCGGCGCGGTCGTGGTCACGCTGGCTCTCACCGGTGGTATCACGCTTGGCCTGCTCGCCGGCTATTTCCGCGGCTGGGTCGACGTCGCGATCATGCGCGTCATGGACCTCATTCTGGCGTTCCCGTCGCTGTTACTAGCGCTGGTGCTGGTCACCATCCTCGGCCCAGGCCTGTTCAATGCCATGCTGGCAATCTCGCTCGTCCTGCAGCCGCATTTCGCCCGGCTGGTGCGCGCGGCGGTAATGGCCGAGAAGAGCCGCGAATATGTCGTCGCCGCCAAGGTCGCCGGCGCCGGCCATCTGCGGCTGATGCTTCGCACGATCCTGCCCAATTGCTTGGCGCCGCTGATCGTCCAGGGCACGCTGTCATTCTCCAACGCTATCCTCGAAGCGGCCGCCCTCGGCTTCCTCGGCCTTGGCGCGCAGCCGCCGACGCCTGAATGGGGTACGATGCTCGCCTCGGCGCGCGAGTTCATCCTGCGCGCTTGGTGGGTGGTGACCTTCCCCGGTCTTGCCATCCTCATCACCGTGCTCGCCATCAACCTGATCGGCGACGGCCTGCGCGACGCGCTCGATCCGAAGCTCAGGAGGTCGTGATGGCATTGCTCGACATCCATAACCTCGTCGTCGAATTCCAGACTGCTTCGGGCCCGTTCCGCGCCGTCGACGGCGTTTCGCTCCATGTCGACGAGCGCGAGGTGCTTGCCATCGTCGGCGAATCCGGCTCAGGCAAGTCGGTGTCCATGCTGGCGGTGATGGGCCTTCTGCCGTGGACGGCCACCGTCACCGCCGACCGCATGACCTTCAACGGCCGCGATCTGCTCAAGATCAATCCGGCCGAGCGCCGCAAGATCATCGGCAAGGATATTGCCATGATCTTCCAGGAACCGATCGCCAGCCTCAATCCCTGCTTTACCGTCGGCTTCCAGATCGAGGAAGTGCTGCGCTTCCATCTCGGAATGGACCGCGCGCAGCGCCGGGCGCGCGCCATAGAGCTGTTGAAGCAGGTCGGCATTCCCGAGCCGGCAGAGCGGCTCAATTCCTTCCCGCATCAGATGTCGGGCGGCCAGTGCCAGCGCGTCATGATCGCGATGGCGATCGCCTGTAATCCGAAGCTCTTGATCGCCGACGAGCCGACCACCGCACTCGACGTCACCATCCAGAAGCAGATCCTCGATCTGCTCGTCTCGCTGCAGGCCAAATACGGCATGGGCCTGATCATGATCACCCACAATATGGGCGTGGTCGCCGAGACCGCCGATCGCGTCATCGTCCAGTACAAGGGCCGCAAGATGGAAGAGGCCGGCGTGTTGTCGCTCTTTGAATCGCCGAAGAGCAACTACACGCGCGCGCTGCTGTCGGCGCTGCCCGAGAACGCCGTCGGCGACCGGCTGCCGACCGTCTCCGACATGCTGTTCGAGCCGGCCCCCTCGGAAGCCGCTTCATGAGCACCAAAGTCGTCGAAGGCAAGAACATCAAACGCGACTATCATGTCGGCGGTGGCTTGTTCCGCCCCGCGCGCACCGTGCATGCGGTCAAAGGCGTCTCCTTCAGCGTCGAGAAGGGCAAGACGCTGGCAATCGTCGGCGAGTCCGGCTGCGGCAAGTCCACGCTCGCCCGCATCATCACTCTGATCGATCCGGCGACGGCCGGCGAGCTGCTCATCGACGGCAACAAGGTCGACATCGCCAGGGACGGACTGACCAAGGAGATGCGCCGCAAGGTGCAGATCGTCTTCCAGAACCCATATGGCTCGCTCAACCCGCGCCAGAAGATCGGCGACGTGCTCGGCGAGCCGCTCTTGATCAACACCGACAAGCCGGCCGAGGAACGCCGCGATCTTGCGATGAAGATGCTGAAGAAGGTCGGTCTCGGCCCGGAGCACTACAACCGCTATCCGCACATGTTCTCCGGCGGCCAGCGCCAGCGCATCGCGATCGCCCGCGCGCTGATGCTGAACCCGAGCCTGCTGGTGCTGGACGAGCCGGTCTCCGCGCTCGACCTTTCGGTGCAGGCGCAGGTGCTAAACCTCCTCGCCGACCTGCAGGACGAGTTCAAGCTGACCTACGTCTTCATCAGCCACGACCTGTCGGTGGTGCGCTACATCGCCGACGACGTGATGGTGATGTATTTCGGCGAAGCGGTCGAATACGGCTCGCGCGACGAGGTCTTCTCGGACCCCAAGCACAGCTACACCAAGACGCTCTTCGCCGCGACGCCGCGCGCCGACGTGGCTAGTATCAAGGCGCGGCTGGCGAAGAAGAAGGCGGCCTAGGCCTAGGAGATCGTCATCCTAGGGCGGAGCGACGCGAAGCGTCGCGCAGACCCTAGGATCCATTCCGTTTCCTCAGCCGAATAGTGCCGCGGAGCAGAATTCTGCACCGTTGCGACGCTCGTATGTCACGGAATGGATCCTCGGGTCTGCGCCGCGTCGCTTCGCTCCTTGCTTCGCCCGTGGATGACGAAGCGGAGCTTGCTACGCACCACTTCCCCCAAGAACGCTCGGTTGTTTCACGACAACTTCCCAATGATCGCCCGCAGCGCCTCGCCGAAGCGATGCACCTCCTCCACCGTGTTGTAGTGCACCAGTGAGGCGCGGATGGCGCCGCTGTCCATCGACAGGTTGAGCCGCTTCATCAGCCGTGGCGCGTACATGTGCCCGTCGCGGATGCCGATCTGCATGGCGGCCATCTCCTCGACGATCCTTTGCGGCGACAGCGTGCCGATGTTGAAGCAGAAGGTCGGCACACGCTCGTTGATGCGTGCTTCGTCGGCGACGCCGTAGATGGTCGCGCCGCAATCCTTCAGCACCTTCAGCATCTCGCGCGCCAGCATCAGCTCGTAGCCGCGGATGGCGTTCATGCCCGCGACGATGTTGTCGCGGCGCGAGCGGTTGTTCTGGGCTAGGAAATTGCGGCCGACCGATTCCAGATAGCGCACCGCCGCGTCCATGCCCGACACGTTCTCGTAGATGAAGGTGCCCGCCTCGACCTTGTAGGGCGGCTCGTCCGGAATGAAATCCTCGCGGAAGGTCGGCAGCCGCTTTAGCGTTTCGAAGCGGCCCCAGAGGAAGCCCATATGCGGCGAGAAATTCTTGTAGCCGGAGCAGACGAGGTAATCGCAGTCCCAGGCCTGCACGTCGATCAATCCGTGCGGTCCGTAATGCACGCAGTCGAGGAAGATTTCGCCGCCGGCCGCATGCGCGATCCTCGCCACCGAGGCGACGTCGACGATCGAGCCGATCGAATGCGCCGTCACCGTGCAGGCGACCAGCCGGGTACGCTCCGAGACCAGCGGCTTGAGGTCGTCGACATGGAGATTGCCGTCCTCGCGCATGCGCCACCATCTGAACTTGGCGCCGGCCTGCTCCAGCGCCAGCCAGGTGGCGATGTTGGCGTCATGGTCCATGTCGGTGACGACGATCTCGTCCCGTCCCCCATCTGTGTCTTTGGCAAGCATCTGGCCGATGCCGAGGCTGACCAGGCGGATGAACGAGGTGGCGTTCATGCCGAAGCAGATTTCGGATGGGCTGTAGGCGTTGATCAAAAGCGCAACGCTTTCGCGGGCGTCGGCGACCGACTGATCGACGGTGACGCTGCGGCCATAGCGGCCGCCGCGCTGGACGTTGTGCCCGACCAGATGGTTGGTCACGGCGTCGAGCACGCTTTGCGGGATCTGCGCGCCGGCGGCGTTGTCCATGAAGATGAAATCGCCGGCCTGCTTCAGCGCAGGGAACATGGCGCGGATCTTGTCGACCGGGAACGAAGCGGCCCCATCATGCACTTTCGAATTCGGCGCTTTCGAAACATGGTGCTGGTTCACGGGGAGTCTCCTTCAGTTCATCAAGGTCATTCGAGGGGAGGTTAGTGCGCACCGGACTGGGCCTTGCCGCGCTCTTCGAGGTAGCCGACCAGCCGCACCAGCGGCCACAGGAAGGCGAGGTAGATGATCGCGGCGCCGATCAGCGGCGTCGGGTTGGCCATCAGCGCCTGCGCATCGGTCGCCTGCTTCAAAAGGTCGGGCATCGCCACGACAGAGGCGAGCGCGGTGTCCTTGAACACCGAGACGCAGTTGCTGGTGAGCGGCGGAATGACGACGCGGATCGCCTGCGGCAGGATCACCTTGCGCATGGCGACCCAGAAGGGCAGGCCGAGTGCCGCGGCCGCCTCGAACTGGCCTTTCGGGATGTTCTGGATGCCGGCGCGGCAGACTTCCGCGGTGAAGGCCGCGAGCACCAGCGACAGCGCAAGCGCAGCCGACACGAAGGACGAGAGCCGGATGCCGATGAAGGGCAGGGCGTAGTAGATCAGGATCAGCACCACCAGGATCGGCAGCGCGCGGAACATGTCGATATAGAGCGTCGCCAGCCGCCTGAGCGGCCTCGGGGCATAGAGCCGCACCAGGCAGATCGCCAGCCCGGCAATGGTGCCGAAGACGATCGCGGCGCAGCCGAGCAGGATGGTGTTGCCGAGCCCGCGAATGAGGATCGGAAAGGATCGGACCAGGATGCCCCAGTTGAAGAAGGTATCGATCAGTTCCATCGGCGCTCACCGTCAGACAAGGCCCGCCATATTCGGCAAAGACCCGAATTGTCGAAGCGAGAGCGCCAGCTCTTGCCGCCGCTCTCGTCGAATATCGTGATTAGCCGGCTTATTGCGGGATCGGGCCTGGCGTAACGGTGCTGGTGCCGGCCTCCGGATCGACGCCGAACCACTTCTTGTGGATTGCGGCCATCGTGCCGTCCTTCTTCATTTCGCTGATGGCGTCGTTGACTTTTTCCAGAAGCGGATGGCCCTTCTTGGTCATCATCGCGAAACGCTCGCCGGTCGGGATGCGCACCAGGATCTTCAGCGCCGGCATCTGCTTGATGGCGAACAGGAAGCCGGCAAGCTCGCCGGCGCCGCCGTCGATGCGGCCGTTCTGCACGTCGAGCAAAAGGTCCTGCTGGGCATTGTAGCTCTTGGTCTCGGCGACGCCGAGCTTGGCGGCGTTTTCCTTCATGTACGCCTCGCCGGTGGAGCCGGCGATGACGCCGATGGTCTTGCCCTTGAGGTCGTCGAGCGACTTGATGGTGGAATCCGCCTTGCCGACGATGGTGCCGTCGCTGTCGTAATAGGCTTGCGTGAAGCCCTGGTTCTGCAGCCGCTCCTTGGTCACCGAGATCGAGGAGACGGCAAAGTCGATGCGGCCCGAAGCGGTTGCCGCAAACAGCGCCTGGAAGCCGAGATCCTGGAATTCGACCTCCGCGCCGATCCGCTTGGCGACATCGTTGGCGACGTCGATCTCGAAACCTTCGAAGCCGCCGGAATCGGTCTTGTATTCCCATGGCGGGTTGGCCGGGTAGGCGCCAACCATGATCTTGTCGGCAAAGGCAGGTGCCGCGAAGGCGACGCCTGCGGCGATAATCACCCCAATCAGTCCTAGACGTTTCAACATCTTGCTTCCCTCTGGTTCGATTACTCATCCGCCCCTTTCGGCGCCCAAACTCCCGGGCGCCGCAGGCGAGGCGGTGCCTGAATTCAGGATGCGCGGCGCCGCCGCGAACCGTGCTCATCGAGCCGCGCGACCAGCGCTTCGATCGCCGCCTCCATCGTGACCATGCCCGGCGACAGCCTCAGCGTCGTGCCGCGCGCGTCGCAGTAAAGCCGCTCCTTACGCAGCGAAGCGACGATCTTTGCCGGCTCGACGCCCTGCGGCAGGCCGAGCATGACGCTGCCGCCGCGCTCGCGAGCATCGAGCGGCGAACGGACCGCCCAGCCATTCTCCAGCGCGGCGTCGATGATGCGCTCGACGAGCGCGGCATTCTGCGCGCGGATCGTATCGATGCCGGTCTTCTCCACCCATTCCAGCCCGGGCAGCGAGGCCACGCTTGCGAGGATCGCCGGCGTGCCGTGGTCGAAGCGGCGCGCATCGTCGGCATAGGTGAAGGCGTCGAGATCCCAGGAGAACGGGTTCGGCTGGCTGAACCAGCCGCGCAGCTCCGGCCGACAGGTCGCGAGCAGGTCGGGGGTGACTTGCAGGATGCCGGCGCCGGAGGAACCGCACAGCCATTTCAGCGATGTCGAGACGACGAAATCGACCGGCGTCGCTGCCACGGAAAACGGCGCGACGCCGATGCCTTGCGTGACGTCGACGCCGACGATGCTGCCCATGGCGCGGCCATGCGCGGCGAGCCGCCCGACATCGCAGCGGTGAGAGGCCGTCGAGGTCACAAAGGTGATGAGCGCAAGCCCAACATCCGCCTGCCAACGGGCGATGAAATCCTCATCGCGAACCCAGCTTTCGCCCGGCCGCAGCGGCACCGTGTCGAGCGTGAAGCCGAAGCGCTCGGCGAGGCCGGCGAGCAGGAAATGCAGGCTCGGAAAACAGTCGCCGGCAACCAGCAGCCGCGTTCCCTTCAGACGCTCGGCCGGCAGGCCGCCGATCAGGCTGTAGAGCGCGGCGGTGACATTTTCCGCGGTGGTGAGCGTGCCCTGCGGCGCCTCGATCAGCCGCGTCCAGGCATCGATGAAGCGCTGCCGCGCGGCAAGCGCGGCCGGCCATTGGCCATCATCCTCCGCCGACCAGATGTTGGAAAACTCCGTCAGCGCGGCGGCCATCCGCTCGGCCTTGCCGGGGAAAGTGCCGATCGAATGGTAGAGAAAATAGCCGGACATTTGCTGTCTCTCGCTCCCTTGTGATCATGTGATCACAAAACCGAAGAGGGATCAATCGCCGCGGTCAGGAAAGACCGGTTGATGGCTGAAAATCATGCGATTGCTTTGGTCCAGACAGGGCCGCGATGGGTTTTGCAGGCCTTTCGATCACCTGACAATTGGCAGGTCAGGAAGCCTTGCCGAAGGCGGCGAAATCCACCGCACGGGGCTCGGGCACATCCGGGCAGATCGTGCGCAGGGTCTGTTGCGTCGCGGTGATGTCGGCCACCACTTCGTCGCGGGCTCGCGCGAAATCCTTGTCCTTCAGCGCAGCGATGATCGCGACGTGACGGCCCGAGGGTTCCATCGTGCCGGCGCGCATCAGCGGCGCGACATGGTTGGACAATAGCCGCATGTAAGGGCCGAAGCGCAGCCACAGCGTCTCGATCAGCTGGAATAGAACGTCGGAGCCGGAGGCGCGATAGATGGTGAAATGGAATTGCTGGTTCTTGGCGATCAGCTCGTAGATGCTGCCGTCGCGGCCGATCGCCTGCTGCTCGTCGGTGACCCTCTGCAGGGTGGCGATCTCGGCTGCGGTCAGGCGCGGCGCGCCAAGCTCGGCGGCGAGCCCCTCGACGGCGAGGCGGGCCCGGCAGAGGTCGTCGAGCCGCGCCCGCGTCACCACCGGCACGCAGGCCGAGCCGTTTTGCGAAATTTCCAGCGCATTCTCGGCAGCCAGCCGCCGCAACGCCTCGCGTACCGGCATGTTCGACGTGCCGAAAGCCTCGGCCAGCGAGGCGATGGTCAGCACCTGCCCGGGATCGAAGCTGCCGACCATCAAGGCATGGCGAAGCTGCTGATAGACGCCATCCTGGACGGTGATGCGTCCCGATACCGGTTCGAAGCCCAGAGCCACGCTTTTGCTTTCCTCCGATAATGCCTATGTGCGAAGACACATAAGCGGCCCACCGAAGCGGGTATGATCATCTGATCACAAATTGTGACGGGAGCCAAGCGGCTGCGAAATGCCCCCGGGCGATATGTCAAGGAACCGAACAGCATTTTGCTTGAGAAGTTGGCGCCGCCCCTCATTACCCTGCCGGGCATTTCTCCCCGTTACGGGAGAAAGAGGCTGGCCGCGACGCCAGCGTCTTTCCTGCAACCACGGAGATTGGCGAAACCGGCGATGACAGCGCCCTTCTCCCCGTTCACGGGGAGAAGGTGCCGGCAGGCGGATGAGGGGCAGCGCAAGCGTCGAAAATTGGCCGACTGAGAAACTGAGGTCCGGGCGTAGCTGTCGTTGAGGGAGCTAACCCAAGCCAAGCCGAAATCACTCCGGAATGACCGCCGTAGCCTGTATCTCGACCTTCGCCCGATCTTCGACCAGCGCCATCACCTGCATGGCGGCCATCGCCGGGAAATGCCGGCCGATGACGGCGCGGTAGGCTTCGCCGGTCCCCTTGAGGTTGGCGAGATATTCGGCCTTGTCGGTGAAATACCAGGTCATCGAGGTGATGTGCCGCGGCTCTCCGCCCGCCTCGGCCAGCACCGCGACGATGTTGGCGAGCGTCTGGCGCACCTGGCCGACGAAGTCGTCGGTTTCGAAACGGCATTCGGCATTCCAGCCGACCTGGCCGCCGACAAAGACAAGCCGGCCACGTGCGGCCACGCCATTGGCATAGCCGATCGGTTTGGCCCAGCCTTTCGGCTGCAGGATGGTGTGCATGGTCTAGCCTCCCCCTATTTCAGATGCGGTTGGCAAAGGTTTCACGCCGCACCCATCACCTGCCTGGCGATCACCACCTTCTGCACGTCCGATGCTCCCTCATAGATGCGCAGCGCCCGGATCTCGCGATAGAGTCTCTCGACGATGTGGCCCTTGCGCACGCCGTCGCCGCCATGCAGCTGCACCGCCTTGTCGATCACCTCCTGCGCCTTGTCGGTGGCGAAGAGCTTCGCCATCGCCGCCTCGCGTGTGACGCGCGCGGCGCCCATGTCCTTGGTCCAGGCGGCGCGATAGATGAGCAGGGCGGCGGCGTCGACATCCAGCGCCATGTCGGCGATGTGGCCCTGCACCATCTGCAGCTCTGCCATCGGCGCGCCGAACAGTTTTCGTTCGGCGGCCCGCTTGACGCTTTCGTCCAGCGCTCGGCGGGCGAAGCCGAGAGCCGCGGCGCCTACCGTCGAGCGGAACACGTCGAGCACCGACATGGCGATGCGGAAACCATCGCCAGGCTTGCCGATCATGGCGGACGTCGGAACGCGCACATTGTCGAACGAAAGCCGCGCCAGTGGATGCGGGGCAATCACTTCCAGCCGTTCGGCAACGCCGAGGCCCTTCGTGTTGGCGGGCACGACGAAAGCGGAAATCCCCTTGGCGCCCGGCGCCTCGCCGGTGCGGGCAAAGACAGTATAGACGTCGGCGATGCCGCCATTGGAGATCCAGGTTTTTTCGCCGGAAAGGACGTAGTTGTCCCCGTCGAGAACGGCCGTCATTTCCATGTTGGCGACGTCCGAACCGGATCGCGGCTCCGACAGCGCGAAGGCAGAGATCGACTCGCCGGCCCGCGTCTTTTCCAGCCAGCGCTGCTGGTCCGGCGTGCCGAAGAGCGAGATCGCACCGGTGCCCAGCCCCTGCATGGCAAAGGCGAAATCGGCGAGGCCATCGTGGCGCGCCAGGGTTTCGCGCGTGACGCAGAGCGCGCGCACATCGAGCGGCCCCGGTTTGCCTGGATCGATTGCCGTCGGCGTCAGCCAGCCGTCACTGCCGAGTTTAGCGACGAGTTCGCGGCAGGCGGCGTCGACATCGTGGTGGTCGAGAGGCAGGTTTTTTGCGCACCAGGCTTCGAGGGTTTCGGCAAGCGCGCGATGGCGATCTTCGAAGAAGGGCCAGTTAAGGAAGGAGCGGTCAGGCATGGAGAAAGTCTCCTGTGTCGCGTTCCTTCGCACCCCCCTCTGGCCTGCCGGACATCTCCCCCGCAAGGGGGGAGATTAGCAGTTCCATCGGCGGCGCACTTTCCGCCACGTTGATGATTGGCGAAAGCAGTCGCGACATCTGATCTCCCCCCTTGCGGGGGAGATGGCCGGCAGGCCAGAGGGGGGTGCCTTGGCAAAAACCGAACATCCTCAATTCCCCTCGAACACAGGCTTCTCTTTCGCCACGAACGCCTTGTACGCCCGCTCGAAATCGCCGGTCTGCATGCAGATCGCCTGCGCCTGCGCTTCCGCCTCGATCGCTTGATCGAGGCCCATCGACCATTCCTGGTTGAGCTGCGTCTTGGTGATGCCATGCGCGAAGGTAGGGCCGGAGACGATGCGCGCCGCCATGTCGAGCGCGTCCGCCTCGAGTGTGGCCGCATCGACAAGGCGGTTGTAGAACCCCCAGCGCTCGCCTTCGGCAGCGCTCATGGTGCGGCCTGTATAAAGCAGCTCGGCCGCGCGGCCCTGGCCGATGATGCGCGGCAGGATCGCGCAGGCGCCCATGTCGCAGCCGGCAAGCCCGACGCGGGTGAACAGGAAGGCGGTCTTTGCCTCAGGTGTCGCGATGCGGATATCGGAAGCCATGGCGATGATGGCGCCGGCGCCGACCGCCACGCCGTCGACTGCCGAGATGATCGGCTTGCCGCAGTTGAGCATCGCCTTGGCGAAATCGCCGGTCATGCGCGTGAAGGCGAGCAGCGCCTTCATGTCCATTTTGACCAGCGGGCCGATGATGTCGTGGACATCGCCGCCCGAGCAGAAATTGCCGCCATTGGGCAGGAACACCACGGCATCGACATCGTCGGCATAGACGAGCTCGCGAAACGTGTCGCGCAGCTCGGCATAGCTGTCGAAGGTCAGCGGGTTCTTGCGCTCCGGACGATCGAGCCTGATCCTTGCGACCCGGCCTTCGACGTCCCAGAGGAAGTGCTTCGGCTTGAGCTTGGCCATGGCGCTCATTCGCGTTCCTCCCAATTGCTGCGGAACGATTTCAGCATGCCGGTCAGGCTTCGCGCCTCGTCCTCGCTGACAGTGCCGAGCAGCTCGCCGACCCAGCTCTCATGCGCGGCGGCGATTGCCGCGAAAGACTTCGAGCCTGCCTCGGTCAGCCGCACCATCGACGTGCGGCGATCGCCGTTGCGGCGCGCCCGCGTCACCAGGCCTTCGGAGACAAGCCGGTCGACGATGCCGGTAACGTTGCCGTTCGAGACCAGAAGGAAGCGCGACAGGTCGCTCATCAGCATGCCTTCCGGCGACCGGTAGAGTGCCGCCATCACGTCGAAGCGCGGCAGCGTGGTGTCGAATTCCTTCTTCAGCCGCTCGCGCAGCTCGGCCTCGATGGTGCGCGAGGCGCGCAGCAGGCGTATCCATAGGCGCAGCCTGTCTTTACCCGGCCCGGTAGACGTCGGTCCCGCTACCATGTCTCGCCTCCCGAGACCGAGATCGCCTGTCCGGTGATCGATCGCGCCGCGTCGCTGCACAGCCACAGCACGGCTTCGGCGACTTCCTCGGGCTGGATGAAATGCCCTTGCGGGTTCGTCGCGGCAAGGCTCGCGCGCGCCTCGTCGACGGAGCGTCCGGTCCTTTCGACGATGCGCTGGATGGATTCTTCCAGCATGTCCGTCTCGATGAAGCCGGGGCAGACGGCATTCACGGTGACGCCCGACTTGGCGGTCTCAGCGGCCAAGGCCCTCATCAATCCTACGACGCCGTGCTTAGCCGCCACATAGGGCGCGACATAGGCGTAGCCCTTCAGGCCCGCGGTCGAGGCGACAAAGACGATGCGGCCCGTCTTCCGCGCCAGCATGCCGGCAAGCGCCGGCTTCACCGTCAGGAAGGCTCCCGTAAGATTGACGTCGAGCGTGCGCTGCCAGTCGGTCAGCGATGTCTTGTGCGCCGGCGCGCTGCCTGCCATGCCAGCATTGGCGACGACGATGTCGAACGGTCCGCGAGCGGCTTGCGCCTTCTCGTAGAGCACCGTTATTTCGGCTTCGTCGGTGACATCGGCGGCGATGCCGGAGATGCGGTCGTTCTGCTTCGCGACTTCCGCGAGTGCTTCTTCGCGCCGGCCGCAGATGGTGACGTCAACGCCCGCTTCCGCCAGCGCCAGCGCGATGGCGCGGCCGACGCCGGAACCGCCGCCGGTGACGAGGGCATGCCTGCCGGCGATTGCCGCAGCCGCGGTCATACCTTCAGCCCCGCCGCTGCTTCGCGTTCGGCCAGGCGATAGATCTGGTCGCGCCCGCGCAGATAGGGATCCGGCCATTTGACGCCACGGTCGCCGAGGGTCACCGCCGCATGCAACGTCCAATAGGGATCGGTGAGATGCGGCCTGGCCAGTGCCACCAGGTCGGCGCGGCCGGCCATCAGGATCGAATTGGCGTGGTCGGGCTCATAGATGTTGCCGACCGCCATCGTCGCCATGCCGACCTCGTTGCGGATGCGGTCGGAGAACGGCGTCTGGAACATGCGGCCATAGACAGGCTTGGCAGCGATCGTGGTCTGGCCGGCCGAGACGTCGCAGAGGTCGACGCCTGCATGATGCAGCAACTTTGCGATCTCGACCGCGTCGGCCGGCGTGACGCCCTCGATGCCCACCCAGTCATTGGCGGAGATGCGCATCGAGATCGGCTTCTCGGCCGGCCACGCCGCGCGCACCGCATGGAAGATCTCCAATGGATAGCGCATGCGGTTTTCAAGCGAGCCGCCATAGTCGTCGGTGCGCCTGTTGGTGAGAGGCGTGATGAAAGCGGAGAGCAGATAGCCATGCGCGGCATGGATCTCCAGCATGTCGAAGCCGCAGCGCTCGGCCATCTTAGCCGCAGCGACGAACTGGTCGCGCACGACGTCCATGTCGGCGCGGTCCATCGCCTTCGGCACCTGGTTCTGCGGCGACCATGGCACCGCCGACGGCGCCATGACCGGCCAGTTGCCGGAGGCGAGCGGCTCGTCGGTTCCTTCCCAGCCGAGGCGGGTCGAGCCCTTGGCGCCGGAATGGCCGATCTGGGCGCAGATTTTCGCCTCGGTCTCGGCATGGACGAAATCGACCAGGCGCTTCCAGGCGACCTCGTGCTCCGGCTTGTAGAAGCCGGGGCATCCGGGCGTGATGCGTCCTTCCGGGCTGACGCAGGTCATCTCGATATAAACCAGACCGGCGCCGCCCTTGGCGCGCTCGGCATAGTGGGCGAAATGCCAGTCGGTCGGGCAGCCGTCGACCGCCTTGTACTGCGCCATCGGCGAGACGACGATGCGGTTGGTGAGCGCCATGTCGCGCAGCCTGAACGGCGCGAACATCGGCGCCCGGCGTAAGCTGTTGCCGCCGGCGCCGGCCTTGCGCTGGAACCACTCTTCGGCGCCCGCCAGCCATTCGGCGTCGCGCAGCCGAAGGTTCTCGTGGCTGATGCGCTGCGAGCGGGTGAGCAGCGAATAGTTGAACTGCACCGGATTGAGGCCGAGATAGCGTTCCACCTCCTCGAACCATTCGAGTGAGTTGCGCGCCGCTGATTGCAGCTTCAGCACCTCGGTGCGCCGAGCGTCTTCGTATTTGCGGAAGGCGGCCTCGAGGTCGGGCTCGGACTCGACATAATCCGCGAGCGCTACCGCGCTTTCCAAAGCGAGCTTCGTGCCGGAGCCGATCGAGAAATGGGCGCTCGCCGCGGCATCGCCCATCAGCGCCAGGTTCTTGTGCGACCAGCGCTCGCACAGCACGCGCGGGAAGTTGATCCAGGCCGAACCGCGAATATGGTTGGCGTTGGTCATCAGCGGATGGCCGCCGAGATGTTTTTCGAAGATGCGCTCGCAGACCGCGATCGACTCCTGCTGCGTCATCGCGCCGAAGCCGAAGCGCTCCCACGTTTGCTGACTGCACTCGACGATGAATGTCGCGGTCTCGCTGTCGAACTGGTAGGCATGCGCCCACACCCAGCCATGCTCCGTTTTCTCGAAGATGAAGGTGAAGGCGTCGTCGAATTTCTGCGTCGTGCCGAGCCACACGAACTTGCACTTGCGGGTGTCGATGTCGGGCTTGAAGACGTCGGCGAAGACAGCGCGGGATTTCGAGTTCAACCCGTCCGCGGCGACCACCAGGTCATGCGTTTCCATGAATGGCCTCGGGTCGGAAATCTCCGTCTCGAACATCATCTTGATGCCGAGCTCACGCGCTCGCCGCTGCAGCAGGATCAGGAGCCGCTTGCGGCCGATGCCGCAGAAGCCGTGGCCGGTGGAGACGGTGCGCACGCCGGCATGGATGACGGCGATGTCGTCCCAATAGGCGAAATGCTTCTTGATCCAGACGGCGCTGACCGGGTCGTTCCTGGTCAGGTTCTCCAGCGTCTCGGCCGATAGCACTACACCCCAGCCGAAGGTGTCGTCCGGGCGGTTGCGTTCATAGACCGCCACCTCATGCGCGGCGTCGCGCAATTTCAGCGAGATGGCAAAGTAGAGTCCGGCCGGTCCGCCGCCGAGAACCGCAACCTTCATGTCTTGCGATCTCCTCTTCGCATAGGAGTCGCCGGCGAGGCCGGCGATCCCGATATCCAGTATTGCGCCAGCGATCAATTATTTCAAGCTTGAAGTTTCATAATTGAACAATTGCTCGACGCTCTAGTGGATCCGCTCACTTGGTCGGATCCTTCGGGCTCCACAGCACCGTCTCCGCGCCCTTCTCGTAGGCCATGCCTTGCGGGTAGCTGATCGCTTCGAGCTGCAATCCCCAGGGCGCCTGGAAATAGAGGATGGTTTGGCCGGCCGCCGGCCCTTCCTTGACCGGCAGCGGCCCTAGCCTGGTCTTCACGCCTTTGGCGTCGAGGTAGGTTTTCGCCGCGGCGACGTCGTCGACATAGAAGGCGATGTGGAAGCCGCCGATATCGCTGTTCTTCGGCTGCAGGTTCTTCTGGTCCGGTGCCGTATATTTGAACAACTCGATGTTCGATCCCGTGCCGCAGCGGACCATGGTGATCTCCTCGATCACCGCCTTCGGATCGACGCCGAGCAGGTCCTGCATGAAGGTGCCCTTGTCGTCGGCGAACGGACCGAACGACATCGCCTTCTTGCAGCCGACCACTCCGGTGAAGAAATCGACGGCTTGCTTCATGTCGGGCACGGTGATGCCGGTGTGGTCGTGGCCGCGCATGCCGGGGATCGTGTCGGCCGAAGCCGCTCCCATTGCGCCGAGCAGGATCGCGGCGACCATCGTGCCGCGGGTTGCGTAGTTCATGTCACCCTCCGTTCGCGGGCAGACTTGAAGACGCACATCCGAGGCCCGCTATTCGGCGTGCGGGTAGTCAAGCTCTCCTCACACAGGCGCCTTGGCAGGCGGCCGCAGCCAGTCCGCGTCGATCTCAGGCAGCGGAATGGCGGCGAGCAGGTCGCGCGTGTAGGCCTCCTGCGGATCGTCGAACAGCGCGTCGGTGGCGCTGGCCTCGACGATCCTGCCTTCGCGCATGACGATGACCTGCTGGCAGAGCCGCCGGATCACCGACAGGTCGTGGCTAATGAAGGCGACCGTCAGTCCCATCTCGGCCGCGAGTTTCTCCAGCAGCGTCAGGATCTGCGCTTGCGTCGAGACGTCGAGGCCGGAGACGATCTCGTCGGCCAGCACGAATTTCGGCGACAGCGCCAGCACCCTGGCGATGCCGACGCGCTGGCGCTGGCCGCCGGACAGCTCGTGGCGGTAGCGGCCGGCGAAATTCTGCGGCAGGCCGACACGCTGCAAGGCTTCCGCCACGCGCTCCTTGAGCCTGTCGCCAAGCCCGTTCTGCCTGAGCGGCGCGGCAATGATGTTGAAGATCGTGTGTCGCGGATTGAGCGAGGACATCGGATCCTGGAAGATCATCTGCAGATCGCGGCGAAGCGGCCGGAGTTCGGCTTCCGAAAGATGGCTGATGGCGCGTCCTTCGAAGTTGATGGCCCCCGCGCTCGGCTCGATCAGCCGCACCAGCGCGCGGCCGAGCGTCGACTTGCCCGAACCGGACTCGCCGACGATGCCGGTTACCGATCCCTTGGGCAGGTCGAAGTCCAGTCCCTTGAGGATCTCGGCCAGCGGCGCGCGGCCGATCAGCGGCTTGCGCGTCATGTCGGGCAGCGCCACCTTCAGCCCGCGCACGGAAAACAGCGGCTCAGCCATGGCTGGGCCTCCACGCTTTGTCGGCCGCCGCGATCTCGGCCGTGAGCCCGGCGAGCACCGTCTCGTCCACCTGCTTCAGCGACGCATACGGATCGGTATAGCGCGGCGTTGCCGCGATCAGCGCCCGTGTGTAGGGGTGCTGCGGCGACGCGAAGAGGGCCGCGGTCTCCGCTTCCTCCACAACCTTGCCGGCATAGAGCACCGACACCTTCTGGCTGATCTTGGCGACGACGCCGAGATCATGCGTCACGAACAGGATCGCCGTGCCGTGGTCGCGCTGCAGCTGTGCGATCAGCCGCAGGATCTGCTTCTGCACGGTCACATCCAGCGCTGTCGTCGGCTCATCCGCGACGATCAGCCTGGGTTCAGCGGCAAAGGCGGCAGCGATCAGCACGCGCTGGCGCATGCCGCCGGACAATTCATGCGGATAGCTTTTCAGCACGCGCTCGGGATCGCGGATCTGCACCTCGTCGAGCAGCTGGCGGATGCGTTTGTCCGCCCTCTCGCCGCTCCAGCCGAGGATGCGCACCAACCGGTCCGTCATCTGCGGGCCGATGCGGCGCGAAGGGTTGAGTGCGGTGAGCGGATCCTGCGGGATCAGCGCCGTGCGCGCGCCGATCAGGGTCCGTCGCGCTTTCGCATCGAGGCGGCCGAGATCCTCGCCCTCGATCAGCATCTCGCCTTCGACGATGCGCACGCTCTTCGGCAGGACGCCGAGCACCGCCTTGCCGATCATCGTCTTGCCGGCGCCGCTCTCGCCGACCAGCGCGCGAACCTCGCCGGGCTGGACGGCGAGCGAGACCGAGCGCAGCACGCGCTGGCCGTTCGGAAGCACGGCGCTCAAGCGACGAATATCGAGGCACGGGCTCATCGCAGCACCGGATCGAAGCGCGCCTTCAATCCCTCGCCGAACTGGCTGAAGGAAAGCACGGTGAGGATCAGCGTGACCAGTGGAAACACCAGCACCCACCAGGCCTGGTGGATCGACAGCCGTCCTTCGGCGATAATGCCGCCCCAGGTCGGATCATCGGTCGAGATCGACAAATTGACGAAGGACAGGATCGCCTCGACGATGACGGCGATGCCCATTTCGAGCGACAGCAACACGACCACGGAAGGCACCACGTTGGGCAGCACCTCCCGCAGCATGATGCCGATGCGGCCATAGCCGGCGATGCGCGCGCTTTCAACATAGTCCATGCGCGCCTGGCTCATCGCCTCGGCGCGGATCACCCGGCAGAAGCGCGTCCAATCGATGACTGCAATGGCTATGATGACGGAGCTTAAGCCCGTGCCCAGCACCGCGACCAAGAGGATCGCGAACAGCACAGGCGGGAAGGCCATCCAGACATCGACAACGCGCGAGATGACGCGGTCGGCCCAGCCGCCGAAATAGCCCGCGATCAGCCCGAGCGCCGAGCCGACGATGCAGGCGGCGGACGCTGCGGCAAAGGCGACGATGAAGGCGATACGGCCGCCGAAGATCAGCCGCGACAACAGATCCCGGCCGAGGCTGTCGGTGCCCAGCCAATAGCCGGGCTCGGCGCCGTCCAGCCAGAAGGGCGGCAGGCGCTCCAGCATCAGGTCCTGCGCCAGCGGATCCTGCGGCGCGATCAGCGGCGCGAAGATGGCTGCAAGCAGCGCAAGGAGCAGCCAACCGCCGGCCAGCCACAGCCGCGGACTCAGTCCGCGTCTTGAGATGCGCGCCTCATCCATGGCGCAGCCTCGGATTGAGCAGCGCATACATCATGTCGACGGCAAGGTTGATCAGCACGAAGAGCAGGGCGAAGACCAGTACGATGCCCTGGATCAGCGGCAGGTCGCGGTTGATGACGGCATCGATCGCCATGTTGCCGAGGCCCTCATAGGAGAACAGCCGCTCGACGATGACGGTGCCGCCGATCAGGAAGGTGAATTGCACGCCGACCAGCGTCAGCGTCGGCAGCGCCGCGTTCTTCAGCGCCTCGCGCAGGATGACCTGCGTTTCGGAAAAACCCTTCACCCGCGCCAGCACGACATAGTCGAGATCGAGCACCTCCTTCAGCGACTGTTTCAGGAGCTGCGCGATGATCGCCGCCAACGGGAGAGCCAGGGCAACTGCCGGCATCAGCATGTGCTTCAGCAAATCCCAGGTGAGATCGAAGCGGAGCCTGAGAATGCTTTCGGCAAGATAGAACTGGGTGACGAAGGGCAGGTCGAGCTGCGGCGACACGCGGCCGGAAATGTCGAACACGGGGATGAGCACGCCGAACAGCAGGATCAGCACCAGCCCCCAGAGGAAGTCGGGGATGGAGAGCGTCGCGCCGCTTGCGATATCGATGCCGGCCTCGACCGCGGTGCCGCGCGAGCGGGCGCCGAGGATCGCCGCGCTGACGCCGATCGTAATCGCCATCAGCAGCGCGATGGTTGCAAGTTCGAGCGTCGCCGGTAGCCGGTTGAACACCAGCCCCAGCACGTCCTGGCGCAGCGAGATCGAGGTGCCGAAATCGCCATGCAGCACGCCCGCGAGCCAGATGAAGAACTGCTGCACGATGCTCTTGTCCAGCCCATAGAGCGCGCGCAGCCGCGCGATGTCGTCGTCGCTGGCGCCGGGCGGCAGCATCATGGCGATCGGATCGCCGGGCGCCACGCGGATGACGACGAAGACGACGACGGCGACGCCGAACAGCGTGACCAGCATCGTCACAAGACGAACGAGGAATCTCTGCAGCAGCATGCTTGGCTTGGGCCTAGCGTATTTCAATACCAATTGAGCGAGGCTCCCCTTCATCCGGCCGCTTCGCGGCCACCTTCTCCCCGGTGGGGAGAAGAGGCTGGCTCAGCCGTCGGCGGCCTCTTCTCCCTCGGGGAGAGGTGGCCCGAAGGGCCGGATAAGGGGGCTGCGTCGTTGAAGGAGACACGCTACCGCGCCTCCTCATCTCGATCAGGCAGCCGGGGTCATCAGCGCCGGCAGCAGCGCTCCTGAGACATGCTGCACGACATTGACCTTCTTGGAATGCACGATCGGCTGCGCATATTGCATCAGCGGCAGCACATAGGCCTGCTCGGCGATGTATTTGTCGACGGCCTTCCAGCCGGCGATACGCTTGGCCTCGTCCTTCTCACCCCAAAGCGGGTTGATCTTGTCGATCAGGTCCTGGCTGTCCCACACCGAATGCGGGCTCGGGCCATACATGGCGAAACCGGTCGACGTGGTCGGGTCGCCGATGGCGTTGCCCCAATTGTAGAACGCGGCCGGCGCCAGCTTGTCGGCGGCGCGCAGCTCGTAATGCTTGGCGATCTCGTAGACCTCGATCTTGGCCTCGATGCCCACCTTGCGCCACATGCCGACGATCGCCTGGATCATCTCGTAGTCCTTGGGCTTGAAGCCTTTGGTCGTCTGTATCGTGAACTTGACCGGCTTCTTCGGCGAATAGCCGGAAGCGGCGAGCAGTTCCTTGGCCTTTTCTGGATTGTGCTCGACCTTGATCGACGGATCGAAGGCCGCGTATTCCGGCGTCTCCAGCGTCGCGATCGGCTGGCCGTAGCCGCGCAGCAGCCGCTTGACCAGGAGCTCCTTGTCCACCGCCATCACAGCGGCCTGGCGGACGTTCTTGTCCAGCATCGCCTCGATGTCGTTGAAGAAGATCATGCCGATATCGGAGACGTTCTTGATCGAGCCGGCGAGCCCGTCCTTGGCGATCAGCCGGTCATATTCCTCGTAAGGAATTTCGAGCGTCACCTGCGAGGAACCGGACTCGACCTCCGCGACCCGGCTCGCCGCGTCGGTGACGAACTTGATCGTCACATTCTTGAAGGCCGGCTTGTTGCCCCAGTAATTCGGATTGGCCTTGAGCCGCAGGAAGGCGTTGCGCTCGAACTTGTCGACCATATAGGGCCCGGTGCCGATCGGCGCCTTCTCGAAGCCCCCGGCGCCGACCTTCTCGTAATAGGCCTTCGGCATGATGTAGCCGGTCAGGAACGACATCCACTTGAAATAGACCGGGTCGAACTGCACCACGTCGCCGGTGATCTTGTTGCCGTCGATCTTGAAGTTGTTGACGTTCTTCCAGACGAACTGGATCGGATTGCCGGTCTTCTCGTCGCCCGCGCGCTGCAGCGACCACACGACGTCTTCCGCCGTGAAGGGCGAGCCGTCATGCCATTTCACGCCGTCGCGCACCGTCATCATCACCTGGGTGCGGTCGTCGTTCCAGCCCCATTCGGTGAGCAGGCCGGGCGTGAAGGAGAGGTCCGGCTTTTGCGGAATGAACTGGTCGAACACCGACTGGTAGAGCCCCTGGATGGTCGGGTTCACCGCCGAAGGTCCGGTCGTCGGGTCCCAGGAGGGCAGGTTGACGTTGTAAGCGATCGTCAGCTCGTCCGCCGCCTTCGCTGCCCTCGGCAGGCCGAGCGTGGCGGCGCCGATCGCCGCCGCGCCGTGTCCAAGCAAATCGCGTCTGTTGATGGTCATGGTCGTTCCCCTTGTTGGTTGTCCATCTTTGACTGTCATTGTCCGCGCGGTGTTTTTCATTCGCCAGGTTTGCTGGGCAACCGCGCCTTGTCCATCCTGGAATCCCGTCTGCTAGTTTCCTCCGAGCTGTTGGGCGAGCATGTAGCCGGAGCCCGCACCCGTGCCCGCGCCGGGCCAGGTCGCGGCGCCGGTGAGGTAGAGGTTCGAGACCGGCGTGTTCCAGCGCGCGAAGCCGCGCGCCGGACGGAAGAGAAAATTCTGGGCCAGATGGTGGCTGCCGCAGATCTGGTCGCCGCCGACGAGGTTCGGGTTCTCGCGCTCGAGATCGAGCGGCGAGAAGATCGCTCGGGCGAGGATCTTCTGCCTCAAACCCGGCGCATAGCTCTCGATGATGTCGAGCACGCGCTCGGCATAGGCATCCTTGACCGCGTCCCAGGAACCGGGCGCGATCTTGCCGGCCGCGTCACCAAGGATCTCAGCCGGCAGCATGCGCACCTGCACCCAGAGCACATGCTTGCCTGACGGTGCACGCGACGGATCGACGGCCGTCGGCTGGCCGACGACGAGCACGGGCTGCTCGGGCAGCATGCCGGCGATTGCTTGCTGGTAGACGCGCGACATCGCATCGAGCGAGGGCGCCAGATGCACATAGGCGAACCGGCGAAGCTCGGCGCCGGCGCTCCAGTGCGGCAGGTCGTCCAGCGCCAGATGGATCATCATCGTGCCCGGCGCATGGCGGAATTTTTTCAACGCCGTATCGAAGGCAGCGTCGCCGGAGCCATTGGGCAGAAGCTTGCCCGGAAGCGCTCCTGGCGCGACGCCGGCAATGACGGCCTTGCTCGCGACATGGGTTTCGCCGGATGCCAGACGCACGCCGGTCGCCCGGCCACCGGCAACCATTATCTCCGATACTTCCGCGCCGGTCGTGATCTCGCCACCGGCCGTTCTGACCATGCCGGCGAGCGCGCGGATGATGGTGTCGGCGCCGCCCTTGCCGAGCACCATGCCGAAACTCTGGTTGGCCATCGATTCCAGGTAGGGGAACACGGCGCCGCCGGCGATATCCGGAGCGAAGTCGAGATGCATGCCCCAGGCGGCGAGCGTCGTCCTGACATGCGGCGCCTCGAAATTTTCCTCCAGCCACGCGCGCGGCGAGGCGAGAAGCAGCCGGCCCGTGTCGAGCGCGCCGGCAAAGCCCTTCTTGCGCCACAGGTGCCAAGCCGTGCCGGCCAGGGCCCGCGCGCTCATCGGCGAACCCAGCAGGCGGAAGAGGTGCTCCGCTTCGCCTGGAAAAGCGCCGACCAGCCTGCGCCAGCTGGCGGCATCGGCGGCGGAGAAGACAGCGAGCCGCGAGACGGTCTTTTCGAGATCGTTGCTGACGCCGAACCATTTCCCGTCCGGGAAAGCGCTGGCGAAACAATCGGCGACGGGCGCGAATTCCAGCCCATGGCTTTTCAATTCATTTGCATATTTCCGGTGGAAGGCCGAGCCGGCGAACAGGCTCAGATTCATCGCGCCGAAATCGTGACGGAAACCGGGAAGCGTGTATTCGGCGGTCCGAACGGCGCCGCCAATCGCCTGGCTGCGCTCGAAAACCGCGGTTTTCCAGCCTTTGAGCGACAGATGCGCCGCGCAGGCCAGACTGTTGTGGCCCGCCCCGACAAAGATGGCGTCGAACTCGCTCACGCCCCTCCCCAAAATGCTTTATGCTTAAAGATAATTGCAGATGCATATGTTTTCGTCTAGTAGGATATTAAGGGCCGCAACGAGCCTTGAAGGTCACGAACAAGAGGGAACAGAACCATGGACACGCAGAAACTCCTCGGCGAGGTCGCCGGCCAGCTGCTTTCGGGCGCCATCAAGGTGGTCGACCTGTCGGCGCCGCTCGGGCCGGACACGCCGCTGATCAAGCTGCCGCCGGAACTCGCCGTCGACACGCCGAAGGTCGAGATCCACTCGATCTCCAAATATGACAAGAACGGGCCATGGTGGGCCTGGAACTGGCTGAAGCTCGGCGAGCATTCGGGCACGCATTTCGACGCGCCGCAGCACTGGATCACCGGCAAGGACTATCCGGACGGCGCCACCGACACCATTCCGGCGCAGAATTTCGTCGGGCCTGTCAACGTCATCGACTGCTCCAAGGAAGCCGCCGCCGACCACGACTTCCTGCTCACCGTCGACCACATCAAGGCGTGGGAAGCCAAGCACGGCGCGATCAACCCCGGCGAATGGGTGGTGATGCGCACCGACTGGTACAAGCGCAACGGTTCGGAGGCCGAGTTCCTCAACGCCAACGAGACCGGCCCGCACACGCCGGGACCGACGGCGGAAGCCATCCAGTTCCTGATCAGCAAGGGCATCAAGGGCTGGGGCTCGGAGACGATCGGCACCGATGCCGGCAAGGCCGGCGGCATGGAGCCGCCGTTTCCCGCGCACACGCTGATGCACAAGGCCAACCGCTACGGGCTGGCCAGCCTCTGCAACCTCGACCAACTGCCGCCGAAAGGGGCGATCCTGATCGCCGCTCCGCTCAAGATCGAGCACGGCACCGGCAGCCCGATCCGCGCGCTGGCGCTGGTGCCGGGCAAATAGTCGAGGTGGCGGTCTTCGGGAGAAGATCATGCTTGCGGGCGATGGAGTGACGGCGTTGGTGCGGATGCCCCCTAGGGCCGGTGCTCTACGGCGCCCCCCTCTGTCCTGCCCGTCCTCCGCAGCAGCTGCGCTGCAGCTGCGGAGGGTGGACCGGGCATCTCCCCCACAAGGGGGGAGATCGGCTGTCATCGCGGCTTTCGCCAATCTTCACGGTTGCAGGACGGAGTGGCGCGCCGAAGCTGCCAATTTCCCCCCTTGTGGGGGAGATGCCCGGCAGGGCAGAGGGGGGCGCGAAGGAACGCGGCTTTGCGCGATTGACCTTCAACTGCCAGCACCTGGGAGCATCCAATGACAGCCGCCGATCACATCATCGTCGGCAGCGGCATCAACGCCCTGGTCTGCGCGGCGATGCTCGGTGCCAAGGGCACCAAGGTGCTCGTGCTCGAGCGCAACGACCGCATCGGCGGCTGCATGCGCACCGAGGAGATCACGGCGCCGGGCTTCGTCCATGACGTGATGGCGACGACCTTCGTGCTGTTCATCACCTCGCCGGCCTATGCAGCACTTGGCAAGGACCTAGCGCGGCACGGGCTGGAGTTCTGCCACACCGCGACGCCCACCGGCGTGCTCAGGCCCGACGGCAGCCAGGCCGTGCTCACCACCGACCGCGCCGCCAACATCGCCGCGCTGAACGTTATTGCCCCCGGCGACGGCGACCGTCACGGTGGCGATGTCGGCGATATCGAGCGCAATGCCGGGCTGTTGTTCGGTCTGCTCGGCGGCGCGCTCTGGTCCTATCCGACGACCAAGCTCTTGGCCGGCGAGGCCTGGCGGCGCGGTCCGCGCGAGCTTGCCGCCTTCATGGGCGAGGCGCTGGTGCCGGCGCGCGGCTGGCTGGAGACCGCCTACAAGTCGGAAACCGTCCGCGCGCTCTGGGCGCCCTGGGTGCTGCATGCCGGGCTCGGACCGGAAGACGCTTTTTCCGGCCAGATCGCCAAGGTCATCGCTTTCGCGCTGGAGGCGGCCGGCGCGCCGATCGTCAAGGGCGGCGCCAAGAACCTGCTCGCCGCCTTCGAGGCGCTGATCAAGGAACGCGGCGGCGAAATCCGTGTCAATGCCGACGTCGCCTCGATCATCCAGGGCGGCGGCCGCGCCAGCGGCGTGCGCCTCGCCTCCGGCGAAACGCTGACGGCGGCGAGGAGCGTCATCTGCTCGGTCACGCCGACACAGCTTTACAGCCGCCTGCTCGGCAGGGACGCCCCTGCGGCGGCCACTGAGGCGACGCTGAAATACCGCTACGGCAAGGGCAATTTCCAAATTCACTATGCGATCGACAAGCCGCCGGCCTGGCGCGGCGAGGGCCTCGACAAGGTGGCGCTGCTGCACCTCACGCCGGGGCTCGACGGCGTCTCGAAAGCCTGCAACGAAGCGGTGCGCGGCCTGCTGCCGGAGGTGCCGACCATCTGCGTCGGCCAGCCGCACGCGCTCGACCCCTCGCGCTGTCCGGGAGGCAAGGCGATCCTGTGGCTGCAACTGCCGGAGGCACCACGCGTTATCAAGGGCGACGCGGCGAGCCGGTTGGAGACGCCGGCCGACGGACGGTGGAACGACGCGTTGCGCGAAGCCTTTGCCGACAGGGTCGAGGCGATCCTTGCTAGCCACATCGATGGCTTCAGCGAAAGTGTGATCGCGCGCCGCGCCTATTCGCCGGCCGATCTGGAGGCGATGAACATCAACCTTGTCGGCGGCGATCCTTACGGCGGCTCGTCGACCATCGATCAGTCCTTCCTGTGGCGACCGTTCAAGGCAAGCCGCAACCATGACACCGGCATCAAGGGCCTCTACCATATCGGCGCCTCGACCCATCCGGGCGCCGGCCTCGGCGGCGGCTCCGGCTTCCTCTTGGCAGGGAGGCTGTGATGGAACAGAAGCTTCCCGAAAAGCGTCAGCGCATCTCGACTCTCGGCCAGATCGGCCTGCAGCAATTCGCGCCCTATCTGATGAACCGCATTATGGGCCGCTACAACGCCACCTTGCGCGAGGATTTCCGCAAGCAGGGCCTGACCATTCCGCAGGTGCGCACGCTGGCCGTGCTCTCGGTCACCGACGGCGTCACCGTCAACGACCTCTCGGTCTATACGGTGATCGAGCAGTCGACCTTGAGCCGGACGCTCGACACGCTGGAAGGCCAGGGCCTGGTGCGGCGCGAGCAGGGCGTCACCGACAGCCGCTTCCGCCATGTGTTCCTGACCGATGACGGCCGCGCGCTGTTCACCCGCGCCTGGCCGGCCATGCACGACGCCTTCGAGGCGATGTTCGACGGTGTCGACGACGCCGAATATGCCGCGCTGATCGCGATTCTGCAGAAGATGCTGAAGAATATCCGCAAGCACGATATTTGAATTTGACCTACGCGCCGCCCGCCAAATGGCAACGGGCAGGCGGCAACGGAAGGAGGCAGAGATGGCCGAACGGTCTTTTGCCAAGGAAGTCGAAAAGCTGAGGCTCGGCGCCGGCCAGGAATTCGCCGGCGAGGGTATCCTCGCCATCACCAAGGCGCTGCTGCAATGCGGCGTCGGCTATGTCGGCGGCTACCAGGGCGCGCCGATCAGCCATCTGATGGACGTGCTCGCCGACGCGCAGGACATTCTCGGCGAGCTCGGCGTGCATTTCGAGGCGAGCGCCTCGGAAGCGACCGCCACCGCCATGCTTGCCGCCTCCGTGCACTACCCGATCCGGGGTGCTGCCACCTTCAAGTCGACGGTCGGCACCAACGTCGCTTCCGACGCGCTTGCCAACTTGGCATCCGGCGGCGTCACCGGCGGCGCGCTGATCGTCGTCGGCGAGGACTATGGCGAGGGCTCCTCGATCATGCAGGAGCGCAGCCACGCCTTCGCCATGAAGAGCCAGGTCTGGCTGCTCGATCCGCGCCCGAACCTGCCTTCCATCGTCAAGGCGGTCGAGGACGGCTTCGAACTGTCGGAGGCCTCCAACACACCGGTGATGCTGCAGGTGCGCATCCGCTGCTGCCACGTCCATGGCCACTTCATTGCCAAGGACAACAAGCGTCCGGCGATGTCGGTGGCCGATGCGCTTGCCGCGCCACGCCGCGACACCGGCCGCATCGTGCTGCCGCCGGCATCCTTCCTGCACGAGAAGGAGAAGGTCGCGAAACGCTGGCCAGCGGCGGTCGATTTCATTCGCGAGCGCAAGATCAACGAGATCTTCGGATCGGACCACGGCTCGGTCGGCATCGTCATGCAAGGCGGCATGTATAATTCCGTCGTCCGCGCGCTGCAGCGGCTCGGCCTTGCCGACACCTACGGCGACACCGACGTGCCGCTTTACGTCCTGAACGCCGTCTATCCGCTCATCGATGACGAGTTCCTCGCCTTCTGCGAAGGCAAGCAGGCGGTGCTGGTGGTCGAGGAAGGCCAGCCCAACTATATCGAGCAGGCTTTCGCGGCGATGCTGCACAAGGCCGGCCGCGGCACCAAGCTGGTCGGCAAGGAGCATCTGCCGATGGCCGGCGAATATACCGGCCAGGTGATGCTCGACGGCATCGGCTCCTTTCTGCGCGCCCATGCCGCGCATCTGCTGCCAGGCGAGGTTCGCGCGCCGAACAAGCTGGGCGAGGGCGTCGATACGGCCGATCTCATCAATGTCGTCCCTGGCCGTCCGCCGGGCTTCTGCGTCGGTTGCCCGGAGCGGCCGATCTTTGCCGCGACAAAACTGGTCGAGCAGGAGCTCGGCAAGCACCACATCGCATCCGACATAGGCTGCCATTTGTTCTCGATCATGCCGCCATTCGAGCTCGGCGCCACCACCATGGGCTACGGGTTGGGGCCGGCCTCGGCTTCCGCCTTCAATTCGCCGGAAGCCAAACGCCGCTCGATCTCTTTCGTCGGCGACGGCGGCTTCTGGCACAACGGCCTGACCTCCTCGATCGGCAACGCGGTCTTCAACAAGAATGACGGCGTCATCGTCATCGTCGACAATTTCTACTCCGCCGCCACCGGCGGCCAGGACATCCTGTCCTCGCGCGCCTCGAACCGGACGAAGTCGACGAAACATCCGATTACCGAAGCGGTGAAAGGCATGGGCGTCAAATGGCTGCGCCACATCGACCGCACCTATGACGTGGGCAAGATGCGCGATACGCTTCGTGAGGCGCTGACCACCGAGGAGAAGGGACCGAAGGTCATCGTCGCCTCCTCCGAATGCATGCTCAACCGCCAGCGTCGCGAGAGGCCGGGGATCGACAAGGCGATCAAGGTCGGCGAGCGCATCGTCAAGCCGAAATTCGGCGTTGACGAGGACATCTGCACCGGCGACCACGCCTGCATGCGGCTGTCGGGCTGCCCGTCGCTGTCTGTGAAGACGCTTGACGATCCGCTGCGCGACGATCCTGTCGCTTCGATCGATCAGAACTGCGTCGGCTGCGGCAATTGCGGCGAGGTGGCGGATGCCGCCGTGCTCTGCCCGTCCTTCTACCGGGCCGATGTCGTGCACAATCCAAGTCGCTGGGATCGTTTCCTGGAAAGCGCGCGCCGCGCCGCGATCGGCCTTTTGCAGCGCCGCCGCGAGAGCCGCCGCCTGATGTTCGCCGATGCTTGAGCAGGCTTCACCCTTGCGCCCGAAGACGGGCGCCTCTGATGACGAGCGGGTGATAAAACTCGCCGTGCTCGCGGTCGGCGGCCAGGGCGGCGGCGTGCTCGCCGACTGGATCACCGACGTCGCCGAGCGCAGCGGCTATATCGCGCAATCGACATCGGTCGCCGGCGTCGCCCAGCGCACCGGTGCGACGATCTATTACATCGAGATGGCTCGCGACACAGGCCGGCTGCCGATCTTCGCGCTGTCGCCCTCGCAGGGCGATGTGGACATCCTGATCGCAGCCGAGCTGATGGAAGCCGGCCGCGCCATCATCCGCGGCTTCGTCACGCCCGAGCGCACCACGCTGATCGCCTCCTCGCACCGCATCGCCGCCGTCTCGGAAAAGATCGAGCCGGGCGACGGCCGTGCTTCGTCGCAAAAGGTGCACTCGACGGCGCAGGCTGCAGCAAAACGCTTCATCGCCTTCGACATGGAAAAGATCGCTGCCGAGAACGGCACCATGATTTCGGCCAGCCTGCTCGGCGCCTTGGCCGGCTCCGATGCGCTGCCGTTTGCGCGCGAAAGCTATGAGGAGGCGATCGGCGCCGGCGGCCGTGGCGTCAAGGCGAGCCTTGCCGCCTTCGGCGCCGCCTACGATCGCGCTCGCGGCATCGCGGCCGCGCCGGCGGGCGACAAGGCACCGGCGACACCAGCCGCTGGCGAAGCCAAGTCAGCGGCCAGGATCAGTGGTCCCGAAACCCTGCTGGAGGGTTGGCGGGAGCTTGCTGCCCGCGTCGCGGCGCTGCCCGCGCCGGTGCGCCACATGGCCGAGCGCGGCCTGAAGAAGGTCGTCGACTTCCAGGACATCGCCTATGGCGGCGAATATCTCGACCGGCTGGCCAAGGCCGTCGCGCTGGACCAAGCGGAGCGCGGCTATGCGCTGTCGATGGCGGCGGCGAAACATCTCGCCAACGCCATGTGCTACGACGACATGATCCGCGTCGCGGACCTGAAGACGCGCTCGACCCGCGACCAGCGCGTGCGCAAGGAAGTCGGCGTCAGGGAGGGTTCGGTCCTGCAAGTGACCGAATATTTCCACCCGCGCATCGAGGAATTCTGCGGCACGCTTCCCGTGGGGCTAGGCAGCTATATCGAGAACCGTCCCAAGCTCGCAGCCTTCCTCGACCGTCGCATCAACCGCGGTCGCCACATCCGCACCGACAGTTTTACCGGCTTCGCCATGCTCTGGTTCATCGGCGGCCTGCGCCGCTGGCGCCGCCGCCTGCTGCGCCACAGGATAGAGATGGAGCATCTGGAGCGCTGGTACGACCTCGCGCTCGCCCATGCGCACGAAAGCTATGCGCTCGCCACCGAAATCCTGAACTGCCGACGCCTGATCAAGGGCTACAGCGACACCCATGCCCGCGCTCAGTCGAAATTCGACCGTGTGCTGTCGGCGCTGCCCATGCTCAAGGACAGGGACGATGCCGCCGACTGGATCCGCCGTCTGCGCGAGGCGGCGCTGAAGGACGAAAAGGGCGACATGCTCGACGGCGCGTTGAAGACGGTAGCGACGCTTGGCGACAGCCCGGCTTCATAGAAACCGGGGTTTTATAGAAGAGCGTTCTTGCAGGGCTTGATCGTTCGGCACGGATACGAAGTCCCTAACCGTGGAAAATTGATCCTAATCAAAGCGGAATTGACTCCAGAGCCATCTAATAGACCATCCTCTAATTAAAGGTGTGAGGAGGTAGAAGGTGACGTCATGGAAATCTCTTTCCGCGATCTTATGACAGTATTCCACGGCATGGGGTTTGGAGCGCTGTTTATGCTGGCGTTTTCCGCAGCGCTTGCCGAACTTTATCGAATGTCTGCGCCAGGAGCCCCTTCCATTCCGAGTGCCAGAGAACACAAGCTCCTTTTGCTTTATCTCTCGGCAATGGTCATCCTTGCTTGGGGGGCGGTGCTTTCGGGCGCATACATTGTATACCCGTGGTACCGAGCAGCGGTGCCCGCCGGCGTTACCGACTTGGCCGATTATCCGAAGTTCCTGCTCACCTCCAGTCCGAAAACTTCCGCGTGGCACAGCCTGGGCATGGAATGGAAGGAACACGTGGCCTGGCTTGCGCCGATCGCGATGACGATGGTCGCCTATGTCTTCGCCAAATACGGACCCGCTTTGGCAAAGCAGAAGCAAATTCGCACTGCCGTCATCGGTTTTGCAGTCGTCGCTTTCGTGGCGACGGGCGTCGCCGGGGCCTTTGGAGCGTTTCTCAACAAATACGCTCCGGTTCGTGGTGGTCCAATGATCGAAATCATCGCTGGTGAACAGGAGGGTGAATAGTCATGTCCAATAACAATCCTGCCAGGACTGTCGTGCTTCCCAACGGTCCAGGAGCGGCGGCTATCTTGGCGGCCGGAATTGGGTCCGCTGCGATGGGCATTTTCGCCCTGGGCGGGGATGCCTTCGTGTCACTCAATCACTTCTTCACGTTCTACAGGCCGACCGGTGCCTTATCCGGCGTCTCGACCAGTGCAATCATTGTCTGGCTGGTTGCCTGGTTTGTCCTTTCGCGCAGGTGGGCCGGGAAGAACGTGGAAATGGGAAAAGTGGTTTCTGTATCCTTCGCCTTGTTGGCGGTGGGTGTACTGCTGACCTTCCCGCCCGTAATGGATCTCATCCAGGGCAAGTAGTCTCATCCAGGGCAAGTAGGAAGAAACTTGCCTGAGTTCGGGCTCGGTCCGTCAAAGCCGGCCGAGCCCGTTCAAAGCTTCTTCCGGCGATCACGGGGAGTCAGTTATTAAAAACGGTCGACCCGGCACACTATTATGGGTACGCCACTTGATTACGGGTACGCCACTTGCCGCTTGCCGCTCGGCGCGCGTCGCACGGCGGAAACGGCCTATTCGCTTGCTTCCCGTCCCGAGACCTGCTCGACATGGATACGGAAAAAAATGTGCGGCAAGCTGTCTGAAATGGGAGGCATGACGGGCTTGAGCGCGCCAGGCTCCCACCAGTCCGTGTGCTTGCTCAGCACCGACCATGCATGGTCGCGCTGAACCCGGTGACCGATTTTGTCCGGCAGTTCCTCATAGCGGCCGTCGACAATCACGCTTCTCCAGCCGCGGCCCTGGGTGTGTTCGTCGACCTGGGCGCATACCAGGGGATTGGCCCGCATCCAGTCGATCTTCTTGCCCGGCAAGGAGAATGCATAGAGATGATTGTCGGCGTAGGCGTAGTTGAAGCACACGAGGTAAGGTTGTCCATCCTTCGCGCATGCCAGATGGCCGACGCGATTGGCTGCCAGTAATTTCGTGCATTCCAAAGTTGAGAGCGTTCGGATCAACATCGGTACGATCTCCTATTCATCCTTGTACGTAACGAACAAGTTGATCGATATTGAATTCACGGTCTGCGATTATGCTTTTCATGAGGTCGCCTATAGATATCAGCCCTACAAGACGTCCATCGCGCAGGACCGGGAGGTGCCTGATTCGTTTCTCGGTCATCAGGGCCATGCAAGCCTCGGTGCTTTGCCCCGGCTCCACATAGGTGACGTTCCGTTCCATAACGTCATGAATCCGTGTCTTCGGTGATGACCTGCCTTTCAGAAATACTTTCCTTGCATAATGTCGTTCAGTGAATATGCCGACGAGATTCTCGCCCGCTTTGACCAACACCGCCCCTACGTTTCTTCTTTCCATCAACTGGAGCGCGTGCAAAACCGTGTCATCGGGGCGGACGAAGTAGACATCGTGGCCCTTGGCGTCGAGGATTTGCTGAACCGTGGTCATAATAACCTCCGTCGATCAGTTCTCGTCATCAAGCACGCACCAATAAATCTAATGCGGGGCACGTCATGGCTCATTGACATGAATCAATTTTGCCATGCGGCACTGGGTTTGCCGCCCGCGCGAAAAGGCGTTGAAGGGAGAAGGGCGACATGCTGGAAGACGCGTTGAGACCGGTAGAGTCGCTCAGCGAAAATCATCTCTCGCTAACGAAGAGGTGATCCACCATGTTGCGACGGATATTCAGCCGGCGATCCGTTCAACCGTGATGGGGGTGAATCACGGAGACACGCATGTTCACAAGACATTTTCTGCCCATCGCATTGGCGGTCGGCACTTTGCTGTCCGCCGCCGGCGCGCAGGCGATGCCGATGGCCAAGCCAAGTGCCGCGCTGCTACCGGTCGAAACCGTCGGCTGGCGCTGCGGTCCCGGCTGGCACGTGAATCGCTGGGGCAGGTGTGTGCCGAACCGCCGCGTGATCATCCGGCCGGTGCGCCATTGGCATCCGGGCTTCTGGTATCACGGCCGTTGGCATCCCGGCTATTGGAGCTGATGGTCGCTTTTTGGGGACAGACGCCCGCTCCGGAAACGGCGCGGGCGTTTTTTGCTGAGTTCCCCCATGCAGGGGTTCATTCGGCGGACCTTCGCGCCAGCAATCGTGATTGGCCGAAGCCCCTCAGCCTCGTCATCCACGGGCGAAGCAAGGAGCGAAGCGACGCGGCGCAGACCCGAGGATCCATTCCGTCACGTTGAGGCGTTGCCCCGATGCAGAATTCTGCTCCGCTGCGCCCCTTCGATCAATGTAACGGAATGGATCCTCGGGTCTCCGCGTCCGCTTCGCTCCCGCTCCGCCCGTGGATGACGAACTGAGGGGCGCCGAAGCTCATCGCTGACGGGTATACTCAGAACTCACACCACCAAATCCCGCATCGGCTTCACCGCCGCCGACTCTGGAAACACCTTGTCGCCGAGCACTGCCGCCGAAAGCCCGAACCAGTCGGCAAGTAACCCCTTCAGCACCGCGCGCACATCGCTGGTCGGCGCCAGGTCGCGGCCTTCGTAAAGCTGAGCCGGCTTCAGGCCGGGCCAGTCGGCGATGACACGGCCGCCCTTGATCGCGCCGCCTGCGAGCAGCACCACCGTGCCGGTGCCGTGATCGGTGCCGACGGTGCCGTTGATGCGGGCGGTGCGGCCGAATTCGGTGATGGCGACGACCGCCGTGTCCTTCCAGCTGGAGCCAAGCCCCTTCTCGAATTCCTCGAAGGCGCCGTCGAGGCCGCCGAGCAGCTTGGCGAGCCGCCCCGTCGCGCCGCCTTCGTTGACATGCGTGTCCCAGCCGTCGAAGGCCAGCGCCGCGATGCGCGGCCCGTCGTCGGTCGCCATCAGCTTCGCCGCGCCCTGCGCCGACTGCCGCATGCCGGCGGCGTTGTCGAGGCCGCCTTTGGGCTTCATCGTCTTGCCATCGAGCTCGTCGCCCATCGCCAGCCGGTCGGCGTCAAGGCCTTTCTGCAGCGCCGCCGCCAGCACCGGGTCGCGATGGTTGTAGAGGTCGAGCACGCGCTCGGCCAGCGCATCGCCCGGCGTCGGCAGCGCCTGTGGCGCCCAGCCAAGCACGGGCGCGGAGCCTCGGATCACCAGCGGCGTCGAAGGACCAACCGCGAGCCCGCCGGCCTTCGCTATCCTATCGCCTGCCGGCAGGTTGGCCAGCGCCCGGTTGAGCCAGCCGGTGGTGGCGTTGCCGGGACCGGGCAAGCCGCTTTCCAGCACGTCCTGGCCGTCGAAATGCGAGCGGTCGCGATAGCCGGTCGCAGCCGCATGCACTACCGCCGCCTGGCCCGCCTTGAACAGCCGCGCGAACACCGGCATCGCCGGATTGAGCGCGAAGAAACCGTCCAGCGGCAGCGCCGGATTGGCGCCTGAGAGCGAGAGCGCGATGTCGCCATGCAGGCCGGCGTAGTCGGGATCGCCGACCGGGCCTACCGTCGACAGGCCGTCCAGCGCGCCACGCAGCACGATGACGATCAGGCGCGGATCGCGATTGTCGGCGGCGCGCGCGAAGCGCGGCAGGTAGGCCCAGGCAAACAGCGCGCCGCCGGTCATCAGCACGGCGCGGCGGGATGGATTAGGCGTTTCACATAGAAGGCTCATGGCCGCTTTTCCATTGCTGTTCACAGGCGCTGAAATCATCTTCTTTGGAATTCGGGCGCCATCAGCAGCAGCGCCAGGCCTTGCTGTTTGGATTCGGCGCGCGCGATCGCATCTCGCGTCTCGGCCGAAGCGGAGGCGCCGATCACGGTGGAAAGCATGGCGTCGGGATTGCCGACGTTGTCGGCCTGTCGCGCGGCTTGCCAGGCGATGTCGAGGCGCGTCTTCAGGCCCTCGGCCGAAGCCCAATTGTCGGTCCGGTCGGAAAAGCCGTTCGGCCCCGGCGGCTGCCAGAGCGGCTCGCCCAGCGCCCTTAGCCAGCGAAGCGTCCGTTGCGGCTCGTTGCCGGCGCTTGCGCCGATCGCACGCCGGACCGCCACCACATAGTCGAACGGCGAGCGCAGTTTTGTCAGCGGCATCGACCAGGCTTCGGGCAGATCGACCAGGGCGAGCGCCAGCGCGCGCAGGTCGCCGTCCGTCTTGGTGAAGACTTCGGCGAGATGCGCGACCGACTGAGGGGAAGGATCGTCGGCGAGGAAGTGGCGCGCGAGCTTGGTGGCGATGTGCCGCGCGGTCGCCGGCTGGCGGGCGATGTCGTTCAGCGCCGCCTCCGCCTGGCCCATGCCGCCGGCCGGATAGGTCTTGCCGAGCAGCACCGCCCCGCCAGGCTGATGCGCATTGGCGTTGAAGACGAAAGTGCCGGGTTCGCCGAGCCGCCCCTTCCGTCCCGCCATCGTCCAGCCGGTCAGCATGCCGGCGAAACTGGTGACGTCGGCTTGGGCATAGCCACTGCCGACGCCGAGGGTGTGCAGTTCCAGGATCTCGCGGGCGAGGTTCTCGTTGAGGCCGCGGCCGCGCCTTCTGCCGGCGCGGGAATCCGGCCCGATCGACTGCTGGTTGTCGAGATAGAACAGCATCGCCGGGTGATGCTCGACCGCCAGCAGCATGTCGGCGAAGCGGCCGAGCACGAAGGGACGGATCGCCTCGCGCTCGAAGGCGCCGGCGCAGGCCCGCACGATCTGGCCTTTGGCGACCGAGACGCAGAAATGGTTCGACCAGAAACCGACCAGCCGTTCGACAAAGCCGGGTGCGGCGCCGAGCGCCCTGTTGAAGCGGGCTTGGGCTTCATCCCTGTAGATATCGGCCTCGACCGGCGGCGCGACCGGCTTCTCCTTTGCGTCGGTCGGGTTGTTTGCAGTGTCGGTCGCGGGCTGCATGGCGGACACCGCCTTCGCATCCCGCGCCGCCTTGCGTTCCGCGGCGGCGGCCATGCTGGCCTGGATCGCGGCGGTGCTGTCCAACAGACCTGCATTCTTCGGATCGTCGGCCGGGATGAGCGCGATATCCTGCTGCTTGAGCTCCGCCTTGAGATAGCCGCGCGGGTCGGCCGCGATCTTGCCGAAATCGTCGTCGGGTCTCGCGCCGAGCCCGAAGCGATTGAGCGCGACAAGCGCCGGATCGGGCGGAGCGGGACTTGAAGCGGATAGGGCCAACGCAGCCTCCGTCGCGGGCCGACGCAGGTCGCGCCGGCCGCATGTCCTAATTGTCGAAGCGCCTCATGATGTCGGCACTGGCATCATGAGGCTGGCAGCGGTCTACCAGCGGCGCCAGTGGTGCCAGCGGTGATACGGATGCCAGGCCGGGCCGATGTAGACGCGCGGTCCGCCCCAATAGTAGTAGCCCGGATAGATCACGCGGCGATTGGGCACGCAGTGTCCCCACCGGTTGGGGTGCCAGCCGGGGCCGCAGCCCCAGGCGACATGCTCGACGATTGCCGGGGCTGCAACCGGCGCGATCGTCGTCGCCGAAGCGGCGCTTGCGGCAACCGCCCCGCCGACGGCGAGCGCGGCAGCGAGCGAATATTTCGTCAGACCGTTCATGGGATACTCCCGAAGTTTCTCGAGGTTGAAGAGAACCTGCCCGCATTCTCGCGGGCAGGCCTGTCCCTCTTCCCTTGAACGGCGGCGGCGGCGGTTTCCGTCGCTGGTCAGGGCGTATTTTTTGCCGGGATCGGCCGCTGCCTGCCGACATGCCGCAGCAAGGCGTCGGCCAGCAGCTTGCGGTCCTCCGGCGAGCTCGAAGCGGCGAATTCGACGATACGCTGTTCGAGCCGGCTGCGGATGGTGGCGTCGGCGTTGCGCGCCCGCTCCAGGGCGGCAGCCAGCGCGTTGGTGTCGAGCGTCGGCTGTTGCAAAAGGTTGGCCGCCTCGAGTCGTGCCTGCTGCCCGTCGAGGATGATCTGCCTCGACTCGCGGCGCACCTCGCGCAACGCCTGGCGGAACGCTTTGCGGTCGTTGGCGGGAAGCTGCCCGCCGGCCGATTCCAGCGAATAACCCACTCCCGAACGGCCGATCAGCCAGCCTGCACCGCCGGCGACGGCACCGATCAGAAAGACGTTAAGCACCAGCGATGCCACGAAAAGACGAGTGTTCATAGGTCCTCCGTGTCGGCGTCGGGACCGGCATCGCCGAACGACGTTGCGTTGGCATCCATCGCATAATGGTCTGACGGGGCGTCCGGAGCGACGACGGTGACCAGCGCCAGCCCGGCCACGGCGCCGGCGAGGCCGACGCCGGCCAGCCCGAAGCCCACCCACCAGAACCGGCGATGCCGTCCCTGCCTGACCTCGGTAGCCGCCTTGGCAACAATCGCAGCATGCAACGAATGGCTAGGGGCTTCAGTGCGATGCCTGTCGAGCATGGTGTCGAGCCTGCCGGCGCGCTTGAGGATGGCGCGGCCCTCCTCGCTATCGGCAAATAGCGTGGCGGCAGCCTGCTCGGCCCGCGGCCAGCGATGCAGGGCGCTGCCATAGGCGTCCGCCAGCGCGGCGAAGCGCAGGGCATCCATCTGCCGGTCTGGGGTCTTTCTTTGTTCAGCCATCTCGTTCCCCCTTCCACGGTTTTGACGTGGCCGCCCAAGTCGCAGTCCCAACCACTGCAAAGTGCTCAGTCATCGCCATCATCTCCGACGAGCATGGCCTGCAGCGAACGCCGGCCGCGCGCGAGCAGGCTTTCCAGCGCATCGACGCTGACCTGCATGGCGCCGGCGGCCTCAATGTTGGACATCTCCTGATAATAGACCAGCACGATCGCCTCGCGCTGGCGCGGCGCGATGCGCTGCAAGGCCTGCTGGACGCGCCGGCCTTCGTCTCCGGGAAGGGCATCGGGAAGCGGCGCCTCATCGGCCACCTCCGGCAGTTCGTCCGTCGTCCATTCGCGGCGGCGCCGCAGCCGGTCGTAACAGAGGTTGAGCGCCACCCGGTGGATCCAGGTGTCGAAACGCGCGCGCCCCCGGTGCCAGCCCGAGGCATGGCGCCAGATGCGCACGAAGGTCTCCTGGGCGACGTCCTCGGCCTCTGCGGCGTCGCCGAGCATGCGGGTGGCGAGCGAAAGCACGCGCGGCAGCTTGCGCGTCACCAACGCCTGCACGGCGGCTTGGTCGCCGGCGCCGATGCGCCGTAGCAGTTCCTCGTCCGGATCGGCGCCCATCAAGCTCGGCGCTCCCGATGATCATCGTGCTGCATAACCTCTCGGTCATTGCTCCTGATTGGGAGCGGTTTTGTGGCCCGGCCGCTCGTCGGCGCCGAGCACGCCGTCGCCGTTCTTGTCGATCCTGGCGAAGCGTTTGGCGAGGAAGGCGTCGAGCTCGGACTTGTCGACGAAGCCGTCCTTGTTCGTATCCATGCGCGCGAAGGCTTTGGCCGGATCGCCCTTGGCCTTGCGTTTCTCCTGGAACGCCGTCCACTCGGCGAGGCTGACCTTGCCGTCGCCGTCGGTGTCGGCAGCCATGAACGCCTTTTCCCGGCGCGCCTCGAACGTCTCCAGCGTGGTGCCGGGCTTGGCCGAGGCGGGAGTGCTCGGCGAGGGTTGTGCCGGCGCGGGGGCAGGCGTCGTTGTCTGGGCGGCCGCGGCGGCGGCCTGCAGGCCAAGGGCAACGACAAGGATAGTACGGCGGATCATGCTCTCGTCTCCGGTTGCGCGCGGCCATTGGCGGCCACGCTTCAACCGTTGAACGCGCTGACAGAGAAAATCCGTCGGTCGTTCCGCCAAACGAGATCGGCGGGTCCGGCAGCGCCGGCAAACAGCCCGTCGGGGGGCGAAAACCTATTTCCGTTCGTCGACCACCACCAGCTGGTCCGGCTTGAAGCCGGCGTGCTGCGGGGTCCAGACGTCGCCCTCGCGGTTGAACCAGTGGCAAAGAAAAGTGCCCGAGGCAGCGCCATCGCTCACCGTCATGTCCGGGCCTCCGGATTTCAGCCTGACGACGTCTCCAGTCTTGAAACTATTGGGCATTTTGACCTCCCATGCTGACATCGGGAGTTTCCCACCAACAACGATTCCCGACAATGGCCGAGATGCGTCGACAAAATGGTACAGTGCTGGAAATGCAAGGAAAACTGGTGCCGCTTGCGTGACTCGAACACGCGACCCCATCATTACGAATGATGTGCTCTACCAACTGAGCTAAAGCGGCCCGGGAAGCCGCTTGGCTTCCAAGATGCGCCGGTTGATAGACTCAACCGTCAGCTAATTCAAGATGGGTGGCGGCGAAATCCTGCGCTCATGCGCGGCAATCCCGCTCGGCTGCTGCCCCAAAAAGCCTCCGGCTCCTGTCGGCGCGGCTGAGCGGTCTGACGGCGAACTGGCGTTCCTTCGCCCTCGGCCGCTTCGGCAACGATGACAAAAATGTTGATTCTTCAACAAAAAACGACGAAATGGGCATGGGATGCGTCGGCAAGACAGCCGCTCGCCCGTTGATTGATTGGTCGCCTGCGGCTAACGATCGATGAACTGTGAGCGAACGCTAAGAGGGAGCTCGCTTGGACGCCATCGAGAAAGCGATCCGCAACGCCTTCGAGAAAGGCAACGCCGAGGACCGGGCGTTCCGCGAGAAGGTCTATCGCTCGGCCTTTGCCGCGCTGGACCGTGTCCTGCAGGCCAATCCGAATGTGACGGTGGAGGCCGCCATCAACCGCCGCAAGGCGGTGCAGGCCAAGATCGCCGAGATCGAATCCGAATTCCTGCCGGCCGTCCAGCCCGTCCCGGACGTGACGCTTCCGCTGGACGGCGGCCCGTCCGCAACCGACAGTGCCGAGGCTCCCGCGGTCGATACGCCGAGCCGGTCTTCCGTGCCGTCGGTGGATGTGCCGCAGAGTTCCGACCAAGCGATGCCATCGCCGTCGATCACGATCGACGGTCCGGTGCAGCCCGACGTTTCGGACGCGCCGCGCTCGCGCGTGCTGCCTCGCGTGCCCGACATCATGCCGGACGAAACCCTTCCCAACGCGCCGACCCTCGATGATTCTCCCGGAGCGTCGGTTGGCAACGGCGCCGAAGTGGCGCCGGATCGCGACGAACGGCGGATCCGGGGACGGCGCCTACCGCTCACCGCCATCTTCGTCGCGGCGACGCTTATCGCGGCCGCCGGCATCGGTCTCTACTTCGCCCAGCAGACCGGCGTCTTCAAGACTGCGGCCGAGCTCAACACCGGTCCGCCGGAGCCGGAGCCGACGCTGGAAGGGGAGGAGTCCTCGCAAGCCACCGAACCCGGCTCGCCGCAAAAGTCGGGCGAGGCGGATCAGTCGAAGAACTGGGTCAACGTCTTCTCGCCCAGCGATCCGACCCATGTCAGCACGCCATCGGATGCCGCCGCCGACGTGATGAAGGACGACACCGGCCAGTTCCTGCGCATCCGCTCCGGCGCGTCCGGCTCGGCGATCGCTTTCGACGTCGGCCAAGGCGTGCTGGAAAAGCTCGCCGGCAAGCACGCGATGTTCGACATCATCGCCCGCTCGGAGGAAGGCAAGGAGACGCAGATCTCGGTCGACTGCAATTTCGGCGAGTTCGGCGATTGCGGCCGCAAGCGCTACGCCGTCGGCCACGAGCGCAACGAGTACCTTTTCGACGTCCAGTTCCCGAACAAGCACCCGGGCGCGGCCGGCACCATTGCTGTCAATTCCGACTTCGACAAGCAGGGCAAGTCGGTCGACATCTACGAGATCCGCGTCTCGGTTGCGGAATAAGCCGTCTTACTCCGCGCCTCGTCTCGGTGCCACGCTTGCCGATGCCGGCGCCCCACCCGCGCCTGCGGCGCGACCTCCCATCAAGTGGAGGTTAGGCGTAGCGCCAACCCTTACCTCCCCTCGGCGGGCAGGGGAATCGCACATGAGTAGAAAAGGACTCTTGTGCGGTATGTGGAAATCGATTCTGAGAGACCTCTGGATG